>CAYTXK010000240.1:0-2380 GCA_964441645.1 uncultured Acidobacteriota bacterium | reverse complement strand
GGGTGAGACCTGCGATGCCGAAGCCTACGAACGGGAGCTGCGCCAGGTCTTCGGTGCGGGCCTGCCGCGCTTCGACCTGGTGCTGCTCGGCCTGGGCGCCGACGGCCACACGGCCTCGCTCTTCCCGGGGGCCGCCGCCCTCGAAGAAAAGCAGCGCTGGGTGGTGGCGCATGTGCGCGGCGTGAACCAGCACGCGCGCGTCACCCTTACCCTGCCGGTGTTCAACCAGGCGCGGCGAATTTTCTTCCTGGTGACCGGGAAGGAAAAGGCGTCGGCGTTGCAGGCGGCGCTCACCGGCGGCAGCCACTGGCCGGCGCAGCGAGTCAACCCGGAAAAAGGCGAGCTGGTCTTCCTCGTGGACGCTGCCGCTACTGCCAAGCTCGACCGCCTGCGCGTCGAGGTCGCCGCGGCCAGCGAAGCGCCGGCATGATTCTGGCGGGCGACATCGGCGGAACCAAATCGCTGCTCGCCTTCTTTTCGCGCGAGGGCGGCCCCCGCCAGCCCCGTGGCGAACGCAACCTCCCCAGCCGCTCGTACCCGGGCCTGGCCGATGTGCTGAAAGATTTTCTTCGCGGCACCTCGGAGCAGGTTGAACTGGCCTGCCTCGGTGTTCCGGGGCCGGTCGTCGCCGACCGCAGCGAAACGCCCAACGTCCCCTGGGGCGTGGTGGACGCCCGCGAGCTCCGCGACGTTATCGGCAGCGAAGTGATTTTACTCAACGACCTCGAGGCCACCGGGTACGGAGTCGAAACGCTCGGCCCCCAGGAGCTCGACACTTTGAGCGAGGGGCAAGCCAATCCGCAGGGGAACGCCGCCTTGATTGCCCCCGGCACCGGCCTGGGCGAGGCCCTACTTTTCTGGGACGGGCGCCGGCGGCGGCCGTCAGCGTCCGAGGGTGGCCACGCCGACTTCGCGCCGCGCAACGCGCAGGAAATCGAGCTGCTGCGCTACCTGCTCAAGGATTTCGACCGCGTGAGTTGGGACCGCGTGCTGAGCGGCCGTGGCTTGCGCGACGTCTACCGCTTCCTCCGCGATACCGGCCAGGCGGATGAGCCTAGTTGGCTGGCCGAAGAGATGGCGCACGCCGACGACCCGGCGGCGATGATTTCGCAGCGGGCGCTCGACCGGCGCAGCGAGTTGTGCGTGAAGGCGCTCGACCTTTGGGTGGCTCTGCTCGGCGCGGAAGCCGGCAACCTGGCCCTCAAAGCTCTCGCCACCGCAGGCGTCTATCTTGCCGGCGGCATCGTGCCCAAGATTCGCGCCAAACTCCGCGACCCCACTTTCCTGGAATCCTTCCACGCCAAGGGCCGGCTCTCCGCCGTGGTCCAGCAGATGCCCGTGCGGCTGGTTCTCGATGAGAAGGCTGGCCTCTACGGCGCCGCCCGCTTCGCCCTCGAAAAAGGATAGCCGCAGAGGCACAGAGGCACGGAGAGGAACCGAGGCCTCTAGAGTTCCAGGATTTCTTTTTCTTTGGTCTTGGAGAAGGTGTCGAGTTTTTCTGAGTAGTCGTGGGTGACTTTGTCGAGCTCAGTGAGGGCGTGGTGCTTGTCGTCCTCGCTGATTTTCTTCTCCTTGAAGAGGTTCTCAACCACGGCCTTGGAGTCGCGGCGGATGTTCCGCGCCGCTGTCTTGTGGTCCTCCAGCACGGCGTGCAGCCGCTTGACCAGATCCCGTCGCCGCTCCTCGGTCAGGGGCGGGATGGGGACGCGGATGAGCTTGCCATCGCTCGCCGGGTTCAGGCCCAGCTCGGCCGAGCGGATCGCCTTCTCCACTGCCTGGGTGGTGGACGGGTCGAAGGGCTGGACGACGATGAGCGTGGCCTCGGGCGTAGCCAGCTTGGCGAGCTGGTTCAGCGGCGTGGGCGTGCCGTAGTAGTCCACACGGATGTCTTCGAGCAAGGTCACCGAGGCGCGGCCGGTGCGCAGGTGTGAAAGCTCGCGGCGGAAGTCCTCGACCGTCTTGTCCATGCGGGTATGGGTCAGCGCCATCACTTCTTTCGGGCTGCCGAGTGTCTGCATCAGTCCGTCTCCGCCGCGGTCGCTGGCCGGGCCGCGCTAGGCGGTGACCAGCGAGCCCACTTTTTCTCCCAGCACCACGCGCTTGATGTTGCCGGCGTGGGTGAGGTTGAAGATGATGATGGGAAGGTTGTTGTCTTTGCACAGCGAGATGGCGGTGGAATCCATCACGCCCAGCGATTGGGAAAGCACGTCCATATAAGAGACGCGGTCAAACATCTTGGCGGTAGCGTTCTTTTTGGGGTCCGAGTCATAGATGCCGTCCACTTTGGTGGCTTTGAGGATGACTTCGGCCCCGATTTCCTTGGCGCGCAGCGCGGCGGCGGTGTCGGTCGAAAAGTAGGGGTTGCCGGTGCCGGCGCCGA
>CAYTXK010000239.1:0-3766 GCA_964441645.1 uncultured Acidobacteriota bacterium | reverse complement strand
GTACCAGCCCGGCCACAGGTTTTCGTGTGGGTGTTCATGGCGCGGGGGTAACGCTCCCCACCCAGGGCCCGGCGACAATCCCGTTTGTCCCCTCCCGCGGGTTCGGCGAAACGTTGTCGTTCGCCATTGATCCGGGCATGAAGCTGGGTGTCTCCCACAGCCTCGACCTCACCTATCAGCGCGAGCTGCCGGCTGACTTCCTGATTGAGGTTGGCTACGTTGGCCGCCAGGGCCGCAACCTGACCCAAGCCTTTTCGCTCAATGCCACCCCCTTCATGCACGTGGCGGGCGGCCAGGTTCTTGCGGATGCCTTCGAGGCGGTCGCCCAGCAACTCCGCGCCGGTGTTCCCGTGGCCTCCGTCACCCCCCAGGTCTGGTTCGAGACCATGCTCGGGGTGGGTGGCACGGTAGCGACGGCGGACGGCTGCAAGGGGGAGATCATTGATGGCGACCTCTCCTCCACTGACCTCTTCTGCATTGGTGGCCTAAGCAATGACCAGGTGGTGATCAACAGCTACACCACCGATGGCGGCAAATCCTACTACCACGCCGGCTTCGTCAGCCTGCGCAAGCGCTTCTCCGGCGGCTGGACCATGGACGCTAACTTCACCTACGGCCACTCCATTGACCAGCTCGGCCTCAACCAGGAGAACGTCTTTGGCGGGATGTCCCCGTTCGACACTAAGCTCGATCGCCAGCCGTCGCTCTGGGATCGCCGCCATACCTTCAACTTCACTTCCTTCTACGAGCTGCCCTTCGGCCGAGGCAAGCGCTGGAGCGCGGAGAGCAATGTCGCCGACAAGGTAATCGGCGGCTGGTACGTCTCCGGCATCTTCTCCGCTTTCAGCGGCTGGCCGCTCTGCGTCGCGCAAAACTTCATCGGCAACGCCGGCGAACAGCTCGGCACCGCTTGTGCCCGCGGCCCGCGCCTGGACAATACCGTCCACAAAGTGGCTGGTGGCTTGAACATGTTTGCCGATCCGGCGGCTGCGTTGGCCCTTTTCCGCCACCGGAAGGTTCTGGAGCGGACCGGCCGTGGTGACCTCCGGGGCTTGCCCATCTGGAACGCGGACGTTTCGCTCGGTAAGCGGACCTCCATTAACGAAAGGGTTGCCTTCACCTTCGCCTTCGACTTCCTCAACATCCTAAACCACCGGGCGATGGAGTCCCCGAGCGTTGACCTCGCGGATCCCGGATCCTTCGGCGAACTTTCCGGCGCCAGACCGCCGCGCACCATCCAGTTCGGTCTGCGCTTGGAGTTCTAACTTAGACCCAATCTCTAACCAACGGGCCCCGAGTAATCGGGGCTCGTTGTTTTTTTGGAGGGGTTAACGCTACTGGTGTTCGGAAGCCAGCCGGGCGCGAACGGCCCGCGCGCGGGAGGCTGCGGCTTCCGCATCGCTTGCGTTGCCCTGTGCCTGCAAAACTTCCGCCAGGTTGTCGAGCGCGTGGCCAAGCTGAGGCTGGCTCTCCGCGCCTGCCTTCTCCAGGAGTGTGACCAGCCGTTGATACAGCGGCTCCGCCTCCGCGTACCGGCGCTGGAAGCGGAATAGCTCGGCCAACGTTGACAGCACTTCCATCACTTCGTCCGCGTTGGCGCCAAACATCTTTTCGCTGAGTGCCAGTCCGCGCCGCAGCGTCGCTTCCGCTTCCGGGTAGCGGTTCTCGAAAAAGTAGATCGTCCCCAGGCTGTTGACGCTGGCCACGGTGTCTTTGTGCTCAGGTTCGAGAGCCCGCTCACGGATTGCCAGCGCGCGCTCGAAGAGCGGCGCGGCTTCCCCATAACGCCCCTGCGCCTGAAAGAGTTCCCCTAGCGTCTTGAGCGTGGCCGCCACCTTTGGATCCTCCGGGCCCAGTGTTTTTTCCCGGATGGCCAGCGCGCGGCGAAACAGCGGCTCCGCCTCTGGGTAGAGCGCCTGCTCGTGATAGAGAATCGCCAGGCTATTCAATGTGACGGCCACGTCCGGGTGTTCCGGCCCCAGCATCTTCTCCCGCATCGCCAATGCGCGCCGGAAGTGCGGCAGCGCGCGCGCGTAGTGTCGTTGCTTGCGCAGTGCCTCCGCGAGTGTGCCCAGACTGGCCGCCAGCCGCGGGTCATTCCCCCCCCCCAGCTCTTCCCGCATTGCGACTGCCCGCTCCAGCAAGGGCTCGGCCTCCGCCGGACTTCCCCGGTCCACCAGCAACACCCCGAGGTTGTGGAGTGCGGTGGCCACCTCTGGATTGTCCGGTCCCAGCGCCTTTTCACGGATGGCGAGCACCCGGCGCAGCAACGGCTCGGCTTCAGCGTAGTTTTCCTGGTTGTGCTCCAACAGCCCCAGGTTCTGAAGGACCATCGCCACTTCGGGATGATCGTGACCCCGGACACCTTCGAGGTGGCTCAAGGCTTCGCGAAAATAGCTCCCCGCTTTTTCCGGGCGGTTCGTCGCTTGCGCCAACAGGCCCAGGTTGTTGAGCGTAAACGCAAGGCGAGCGTCCGCATAGAATTTCTCGGCCTCGGCGTAATCGCCCTGCTGGTAGGCGCGGGCCCCCGCTGCCATCATCTCCGGCCAGCTAGCCTCTTGCCCCCATGAGGAAACGCTCGCAAGCACCAGCAGGGCTGCGCCTGCGCAAACGGTGAAATTCTTGCGTCGAGCCAGCCGTCGTGCAAGATCTCGCATTGGCGCTTCTCGTCAGCCCACCTGCGACCTTATGATAGCAGTCGCGCTTGGTGGTACCGGGGGAGATTCTTCAGCGTGAGACTTCACGCCCGCAGATGAGACTGAGCAACGCGATTGCCGTGGTTGCGTTTCTACTCCTGCCGGCTTCTCCCGCAGCCGAGGAACCGCCTCCGCCCATCCAGTTCGACGAAGTCGCCGCCCGGGCCGGCGTCACCCTGCTGAACCTCAGTGGCGGGCCCCGCAAGGATTATCTGCTGGAGATAGCCGGCAACGGCGCCGCCTTCTTTGACTACGACAACGACGGCGACCTCGACCTCCTCATCGTCAATGGCTCTACCTTCGCGCGCTTGCGGGAAGGCGGCGACCCCATGCTGGTCCTCTATGAGAATGACGGCGCAGGCCGCTTCACCGATGTCACCGCGCGCGCCCGCCTCACCTCGAAAGGATGGGGGATGGGTGTCTGCGTTGCCGACTTCGACAATGACGGCCACCAGGATTTTTACCTCACTGCCTACGGCCCCAACCGCCTCTTTCGCAACCAGGGAGACGGCACTTTCGCCGACGTCACGGCGCACGCCGGCGTCGGCGACGCCCGCTGGAGCACGGGCTGCGCCTTCGGCGACTACGACCGCGACGGCTTCGTGGACCTCTACGTCGCCAACTACGTCAAACAGGACGACAAGACCACGCCCACTCGCGGCGTCAGCCCCTTCTGCCAGTTCCTTGGGATGAACGTCCTCTGCGGGCCCCGCGGCCTGCCGGGTGAGCCGGACGTTCTCTACCGCAACAACGGCGACGGCACCTTCAGCGATGTTTCCAAGGCTGCCGGCATCAACGATCCTGGCCTCTACGGCTTTGGCGTGCTCTTCACCGATCTCGACGCCGACGGCTGGCCCGATATTTACGCCGCCAACGACGCCACTCCGAACTTCTTCTTCCACAACAACCGCGACGGCACTTTTACTGAGAAAGCGCTCGAAGCCGGAATTGCACTCAGCGAGGAAGGACGCGCCCAGTCCAGCATGGGTGTTGAGGCCGGCGACTTCAACGGCGACGGCCGGCTCGACCTCTTCGTCTCTAACTTCTCCCACGACCACAACACGCTCTAC
>CAYTXK010000238.1:1587-3787 GCA_964441645.1 uncultured Acidobacteriota bacterium | reverse complement strand
AGCTGATGCAGGACTACATCCACTACGTTCCGCCCTCGAAGCCCGGCCTCTAGCGCGCTTGTCAAGCGCCCGTTTCCCAAGCAGAATTCTTTTTGGTGAAGGCTGATGGGGAGCGCACCGCCGCAAGGCGACAAGACACGTTACCAGGCGCGGCTCGAGCAAGTGGAACCGCTGACCGACACGACCAAGCATTTCGTCTGGCAGGTGACGGGCCCGCGGCCGCTGCGTTTTGCGGCGGGCCAGTTCATTTCGCTGCACCTGGAGCGCAACGGCACGGACGACGTGCGCCCCTACTCGATTGCCTCGGCGCCCCTCGGCGCGAGCCCTCGGGACGAGCCCCTCGGTACGCGCGCTCGGGACAAGCCCGCCGGGTGTGAGGCAGGGGGGCAGTGGTTCGAGCTGTGTCTCAACCGCGTGCCCGGCGGCACCTTCTCGAACTACCTCTGCGACCTCGAGCCGGGCGCCGAAATCAGCTTCGAGGGGCCGTTCGGCTTTTTCGTGCCGCAGGAACCGCTGAATGACTCGGTCTTCGTCGCCACCGGCACGGGTATCGCTCCCATTCGGGGGATGCTGGAAGACATTCTCCGCCAGGGCCTGCCGGCCGGCCAGGCAGGGACGGAGCGCGAGCTCTGGCTCATCTTCGGGGTGCGTTACCCGCAGACCATTCTCTACGGCGCGGAACTGGCGGCGCTGGCGGCCGACCATCCGAACTTTCACTTCTGGCCGACGCTTTCGCGCGCCCCGGCCGATTGGGCGGGGCGGCGCGGTCACGTGCAGGAGCACGTGGAGCGGCTCATCGCCGAGCGGCCCGACCTCGACGTCTACCTGTGCGGGCTCAGAGCGATGGTGGACGACCTGCGCCAGCGCCTCAAAGCGCGGGGGATGAACCGGAAACGAATCCGGTATGAGAAGTATGATTGAGGCCGTGGCCCGTAGGGATCGGGGCAAAGAATCTCGGCCTCGACACTGGGACCCTTCGCTTCGCTCCCTTCGGCAAGCTCAGGGCAAGCAGGGTGACAGAACGAAAAACAGATGAGTGAAGGAGGAGAAAAGCAGATCCCTCACCCCGAATGCCTGCCCAAGCTGGCTTTCGGGGGCAAGGGTTCCCTTCGGCAAGCTCAGGGCAGGCGGGATGACACGGGGAGAAATATGACTGACGACAAGCTCGAACAGCTCAAGCAACTCGCTGAACTCGACCCGGAAGACGCGGTCGTCCATTACGGCCTAGGGTGCGAGTACCTGCGCCGGGGCGAGTACGAGGCGGCTGCCGAGGCTTTGCGCCGCACGCTCCTGCTGCAAGAGGATTACTCCGCCGCCTGGCGCGAGCTGGGCAAGGCGCTGGAAAAACTCGAGCGGCGCGAGGCGGCTCTGGAGGCCTACCGCCGGGGCCACGACGTGGCGCAGAAGAAAGGCGACCTGCAAACGGTGCGGGAAATTGCGGTATTCTTGAAGCGGCTGGAAGGGGGATAGAAGAGAAAAGCAGATTCTTCGCCGCCGAGGCATGCAAGGGCTCAGAATGACAGGACAAGATGGAAGCGGGCGGGTGGTGGCGCTCTTCCTTTCGCCCGCGCAGGGCGAGCCGATGACGCCGCGAGCGGAAGTCGAAGCGCGGCAAGAGCACGGCCTGGAGGGCGATGCTCACGCGCGGCCGGGCCGGCCTCGGCAGGTGCTGCTGCTGGAGGCGGAGACGCTGGCCGAGTTTGGCATTGCCCCGGGCGCGCTCAAGGAAAACATCACTACCAGCGGGCTCGAGGTGCGACGGCTCCCGGCCGGCACGCGGCTGGAGGTGGGGGCGGCGCGCCTGGAAATCACCAAAGACTGCGCGCCCTGCGAGATGGTCAACACCGTGCAGCCGGGCTTGCTGGAAAAACTTCAGGGGCGGCGCGGGACGCTGGCGCGCGTAATTGAAGGCGGGAGCATTCGGGTGGGGGACGCGATCCGGGTGCTCGATCCCGCCGACCTCAGAGCCTAAAGAGCCAGAAGGCGCCTTCGACGCCCGGCAGACCCTTCGGCTGATCTCAAGGCAAGCATGAATGTCTGCCCCACCAAAGCAAAATGCTCGGAGTGGCAACATAGCAACTCGAGACCCTCAGGGGCTAAAGCCCCTCCCTTAGCCGCATCTTGATTGTCGCGGCTAAAGCCGCGACCCACAGGGCACTGTGGTTAGCGGCGACGCTTGCGGGCGGCTTTGCGGCCGCTC
>CAYTXK010000238.1:1342-1577 GCA_964441645.1 uncultured Acidobacteriota bacterium | reverse complement strand
AGCTTTTTCTTCCCTCGGCTTCGCTCGGGACGAGTGGGCCGGGATTTGGCTTTGCGTTTGGCGCGGGCTTTGGCGGCGGCGCGGGCTTTGGCGGCTTTCTTCTTGGCGGCGATTTCCGCCGGGGGCGGCTCGCCGAAACGGATGACGCGCGGCCGGGCCAGGCGCGCAAAATCGGCATAGCGCAGGCGAACGGCTTCGGCGTGGGTGCCAGCGTTGATGACGATGTTTTCGTTGT
>CAYTXK010000238.1:0-1303 GCA_964441645.1 uncultured Acidobacteriota bacterium | reverse complement strand
GACGTAGGTGGGCAGGTTGTAGAGGTTGCCGAAGGGCGGCATGGCGCCCAACTCGCAGTCGGAGAAGAGCTGCTGGAACTCCTGCTCGCTGGCCAGGCTGCATTTCCGGGCGCCGGCGTTTTCGGCCAGCATCTTGAAACTCACCCGCAGGGGCGCGGGCAGAGCCGCCAGGGCGAACTGGCCATCGAGCTTGACCACGACCACCTTGGTGAACTCGTAGCCGGAAATGTGCAGGCGCGCCGCCAGCTCCTGGGCGGTGAAGGCGGGGTCGTGGTGCATCACGTCGTAGCCTACGCCGTTGTCGTCGAGGAACTTCTTCAGGCGGGTGGAGATCATCGCCGCCTCCTTGTGCGGGCGAGCGTGAGGAGCAGGCAGTCGGAAGCATAGCAAACCGCGGCGGGGCAAGCAAAAAAAGTGGAGGTTTTGTTTCCCTGGCGGGGGAAAAGCAGATTCCTCGCCGCCCCCTCGACTGCGCTCAGGGCAGGTGGGGCCCTTCGCCCCGCCTTGCGGGACTCAGGACAAGCAAGCGAAAAAAAGTGCGGAAAAAGAGGGTGGCGGCGGGTGGGGGGAGTCCACCCGCCGCCACGTGGGGTAGGCATTCCCTCCCCCGCAGGAAGGTGAGGGTCTGGCTATGGGGACCCGGAAAGTCCTCCTCTTGAGCTCTGGTTAGCCCCGGCGAGACTGCTGCCGGAGCGGCAAACCGTTGACGGCCTCCGCTTCCACCCGGAAGCGGATGTAGGGGTGGGCGGTGCGCAGCGCCTGGGCGGCGTCGGCCGCCGCGCCAAAGTCGCTGCACTCCCGATCGCGTTCCCACCGCTTGCCGCCGTCGTAGCTCTTAATCACCAGGAATTTCATCTCCGGTTCGTGCCCTCCTTTTCTGTTTCAGTCGCTCTCGCTGGCTTGCCGCTCGAGCGCGTTCAGAACCGCCCGAATCTCCTCGGCGCTCAGCCCCAGCGCCGCCACGGCGCTCAGACCGTTGATGGCCGCGCCGATGACGTCCTCGCGGCGGACGCAATCCATGAGCCGCGCCGAGAGGCCGACGGCCAGCGCCACCCGGACGGTTTTCTCGAGCCTGCCCAGGTCCGCCCAGTCAATCATCGCCGCTCAGCCCAGGGCCTCTGCCCAAGCCTGGGCGCGCGCGTAGCGCCCCGGCTCGCAGGCCGAACAGATGAGGTCAGAAACCTCTCGGCCGGCTTCCTGGCCCGCCTCGAGGTAAATAAGCCAGAGCAGCGCCTGCGGGCTCTCGTGCCCGCAGGCCGCCCGGCCCGAGCGGAATTCCATCTGGTAGCGCCCGCCGCGGTTG
>CAYTXK010000237.1:0-3789 GCA_964441645.1 uncultured Acidobacteriota bacterium | reverse complement strand
TGGTCAGCTTCCGCGACAAGTACCGCACCGTCGACATCCTGCTGCTCGACGACATTCAGTTCCTGGCCGGGAAAGAACGCACCCAGGAGGAGTTCTTCCACACCTTCAACGCCCTCTACGACGCCCAGAAGCAGATTGTCATCAGCTCCGACGCCCCGCCCAAGGAAATCCCCACGCTGGAAGAGCGGCTGCGCTCCCGCTTCGAGTGGGGCCTGATTGCCGACATCCAGCCGCCCGACCTCGAAACCAAAATCGCCATCCTGATGAAGAAGGCCGCCAGTGAGGGCCTAGCGCTGCCGCCCGACGTGGCCGAGCACATCGCCCGCGGCATCCGCTCCAACATCCGCGAGCTCGAGGGCGCGCTCATCCGCCTCCACGCCTATAGCTCCTACGCCGGCGAGCCGCTTACCCTGCCCTTTGCCGAATCGGTTCTAAAGAACATCCTCGCGCAGCAGGAGAAGCACGTTTCCATCGAGGCCATTCAGCGGCGCGTAGCCGAGGATTTCAACTTGCGCCCCACCGACCTCAAGGTGCGCTCCAACGCCAAGGCGGTGACCTTTCCGCGGCAGATCGCCATGTACCTGGCTAAATCCTTGACCGGCGCCTCGCTGCCAGAGATCGGCCGCGCCTTCGGCGGTAAGCACCACACGACCGTGCTGCACTCCGTCAACAAGATCGAGCGCTTGCGCAAGACCGACAAAGACTTAGCGCAGCGGCTGCACCGGCTCACGGACCGCCTGGCCTGAGGATAACGACTGTGCGCTTCTTGTGCCTGGCCTGTGGGTGCTGTGGGAGCCCCGCGCGCGGGTGCCTGTTTTCCACGGGGTTCACCGTGGCCGCACAGGCTTTGGTTGGCCGCAAGTGCTGCAGCGCTAGCGGGTGGCGCGCTTTTCCACGCTATCCACGTCACTACTACGGCTACGGTAGTTAAATTAAGGATCTCTCGACGAGGGCTTCATTATGGAACTGGTTGTTAAACAGGCTGAACTACTAAAGGAACTAGAGCTCACGCAGGGCGTGGTCGAGCGCAAAACCACCATCCCTATTCTGTCTAATCTACTCCTGGAGGCGAAAGGGGAGGTGCTGCACATCACCGCCACCGACCTTGAGCTAGGCATCCAGACGGCCTGTCCGGCCAAGGTGAAGATGGAGGGGGCGACGACGGTGCCGGCCAGGCGGCTCTTTGAGATCATGCGCAGCCTGCCGGACGCCGAGGTAAAGCTCAAGGGCCTCGAAAATCACCGACTGGAGCTGCGCTGCGAGCGTTCACTATTCAAACTCGTGGGGATGGCCAAGGACAACTTCCCGGCGCTGCCGGAGTTTCCGCACCCGCTAGTCGAAATCCCCGCCGGGCAGCTAGAAACCCTGATTGCCAAAACCGCCTTCGCTATCGCCCAGGAAGAGTCCCGCTACATGCTCAACGGGGCGTTGCTGCTGCTTAAGCCGGACAGTATCACCATGGTCGCGACTGACGGGCACCGCTTGGCCCACGTGGAAGCAGCGCAGAAGCTTGCCGGGCTTAAAGCCGAAGTGCGGGTGCTGGTGCCGCGCAAGGCGATGGGCGAGATCGCCCGGCTGCTCGGCCAGGCCGACGAGAAAAGCATGGTAGAGTTTGCCCGCGACGACGCCCACCTGTTTTTCAAAATCACGCAACCCGCCGGCGCCCGCCTCCTGATTGCCCGCCTACTAACCGGGCAGTTCCCAAATTACGAAGCGGTCCTGCCGCGCGACAATAACCGCATCGTGGTGCTGGACCGTGACCTGGTCGCCAGCGCCGTCCGCCGCGCCGACTTGGTGGCCGACCAGCGCAACCATGCCGTGCGCTTCGCGCTAGGCGAGGAGAAGGTCGAAATCAGCGCCAGCTCCGCCGAATACGGTGAAGCCCACGAAGAGCTGATCCCCCCCAAGGGCTACAAAGGCGAACAAATTGAAATCGGCTTCAATGCGCAGTATCTGCTCGACTTTATGAGCGCCGCCGCGGCCGGCCCCATCAGCTTCGAGTTCAAGGACGACCAGTCGGCCTGCCAGTTGCGCCCGCTGGCCGAAGAGGACCTCAAGTACCGCTACGTCATCATGCCCATGCGGCTCTAGGCAGACGCGGAGAAGGCAGAGAAACACCGCCCCTGAGAGTAGTTTTGAGCCAAGATTTCGGATTTTTAGGGAACCCTTAAACCCACGCCCGCGAGTCCCCGTAACCAGCTGAAAATAAAGGGAGTTTCTGCGGTTCTGGCCCTCGATTTTTGTCGCGAAAGCTGATAGAATCTTGTGTTGGAGACGACCTTCTGGGATGCCAGGGGCGACTCCGCTGCGTCCAGGTTTCCACAGCGCCAGCCTGCGACGACGTTCAGTCCCGCGATGTGCGGGACGGATGAAAAGTCGAGGGCCATCCCGAGCTACGGGACACCTCTTGAGGAACGGTTCCTAATGGCAAAAGAGAAAGAAGCGCCGCCGAAGACTGCGCCCGTGGGCGGGCATCGCTACGACGCCACCAGCATCCAGGTGCTGGGTGACCTCGAAGCGGTGCGCAAGCGCCCGGCGATGTACATCGGCTCCACCGGCGAAATGGGACTCCACCACCTGGTCTGGGAAGTGGTGGATAACTCGGTGGACGAGGCCCTGGCTGGCTTCTGCAACAAAATCGAAGTTATCGTCCACGATGACAACGCCGTCACCGTCACCGACAACGGCCGCGGCATCCCCGTGGACACCCACAAGGGCACGGGCCTGCCGGCGGCGGAAGTGGTGCTCACCAAGCTGCACGCCGGAGGCAAGTTCGACACCCAGAGCTACAAGGTCTCGGGCGGGCTGCACGGCGTGGGCGTCTCGGTGGTGAACGCGCTCTCGGACTGGCTGGAGCTCGAAATCTGGCGCGACGCCGCCGTCTACGAGCAGTCCTACGAGCAAGGCAAGCCCACCAGCAAGCTCAAACAGACCGGCAAGACTAATCGCGGCGGGACCAAAGTCACCTTCCACCCCGACCCGGAGATTTTCCCCAAGATTGACTTCAGCTACGACCTACTGGCGCAGCGGCTGCGCGAGCTGGCCTTCCTGAACAAAGGCCTGGAGATCAGCCTGCTCGATGAGCGCTCGAACAAGAAGGCCGAGTTCCGCTACGAGGGCGGCATCGGCGAGTTCGTCCAACTCATGAACCGCAAGAAGACCGCGCTGCACGACGAAGTCATCTACATGGAAGGCGAGCGCAAGCTCGGCCCCAAGGCCGGCACGCTGGAGATGGAAATCGCCATCCAGTACAACGACGCCTATACGGAAAACATTTTTGCCTTCGCCAACACCATCAACACCGTGGACGGCGGCACGCACCTCTCCGGCTTCCGCTCGGCGCTCACCCGCACCATCAACCGCTACGCCAAGCAGTTGAACCTGGTGAAAGAAGGCAGTGATGAGGGGCTCTCCCAGGACGACGTGCGCGAGGGGCTGACGGCGGTCATCAGCGTGCGCCTGCCCCAGCCGCAGTTCGAAGGGCAGACCAAAGGCAAGCTCAACAGCGACATCAAGGGGCTGGTCGAAGCCTTCATCAATGAAAAGCTCAACGCCTACTTCGATAAGAATCCCTCGGTGGCGCGGAAGATTATCGCCAAGTGCATCGAGGCCATGCGGGCCCGCGAGGCGGCCCGCAAGGCGCGGGAGCTTGTGCGGCGCAAGGGGGCGCTCGAGTCCACCTCGCTGCCCGGCCTGCTGGCCGACTGCCAGGAACGCGACCCGGCGCGCTGCGAGCTCTTCCTGGTCGAAGGGCCCTCGGCGGGCGGCTCGGCCAAGATGGGCCGCGAT
>CAYTXK010000236.1:2790-3796 GCA_964441645.1 uncultured Acidobacteriota bacterium | reverse complement strand
AGGAGACGCGCCTCTACAACTCCCAGGAGGGCAAGACCTACAGCATGCGCTCCAAGGAACAGGCGCACGATTACCGCTACTTCCCCGAGCCCGACCTGCTGCCGCTGGTGGTGGACGAAAAATGGCAGGCGGCAGTCCGCGCCACCCTGCCCGAACTGCCCGAAGCGAAACGGAAGCGATTTGTTGAGCAGTTTGGAATCACTGAACAGGATGCACAGGTGATAACGAGCTCAGTCGAGACAGCCGACTTCTATGAGGAAGCCGCTAAAGCCGCGAAGAATCCCAAGCGCGTCGTGCATATTTTGCAGACCGATTTGATGGGCCAACTACGAGAGCAGGGCAAGCCGCTGCGGAAATCGCCGATTACACCAAAGGGACTGGCCTTTGCGGCCGATGAGATTGAAAGTGGAAACTCAACTGCCACGATGACGAAATCTATCATTTTTTCCTCCTTGCAGCTGGGCCAGGACTACCCGGTTGTTTACCTTAAGCAGAAGCCTAAGCAAGTAACTGACCCTGCTGCGATTGAGAGATGGATCGATGAGGCGATGGCTGCAAACCCGAAGCAGGTCCAGCAGTACCGCTCGGGCAAGAAGACGGTGAAGGCCTTCTTCGTCGGCCAGGTGATGCGGGCCTCCAAAGGCCAGGCCAACCCGGCGCTGGTGAACGACCTCTTAGAGCGAAAGCTGAACTCCTAGTAGGGCAGCTTATTGCTTACGGGAGTAGGTATCTGTTGAAAACCCCTACTACCACTCCCTACAGACCTTTCCGCCGGGCATCGGGGGCCACGTCACGGACAGCAGTGGTGGGTCATAGCACCAAACCTCCCCTGCCATCCCCTGTCAGCGCTCCCAAATGCCCGGCGGGGAGCATTGTAGGGCAAGAGGCCAGCCTAGCCACGCCCCGGCTTCTGCTTCAGGAGCTTGGCGAGTGCCGCTTGCGGATTGCCCGCGATAACCAGCCTTTCCTCGCGGGGGCCGGGTTTACCCTTAGTGCGCCGTGGTTT
>CAYTXK010000236.1:620-2736 GCA_964441645.1 uncultured Acidobacteriota bacterium | reverse complement strand
ACCGCGCCTGTCTGCCAATTCCAGCACTGGGGCACAAGTAGCGCCAGATGTGGGGGCGGAAAGCCCGTCCAAGAGTTCTTCCGCTCCCGCTTGGTTCCTCGGGCCGTCTAGCGCGGCCCTGCCGCCCTCCTCATGGTCTTTTCTCCTTTCCCCCGGCGTGCGACTGCACATAGGCGCGGAGGACAGTAATCGTCGCGTCGAACATCTTGCAGTGCGCTTCCGTCAGTTCAACCGGATACTGGATGAAAGCATTGGCCACGCCCGGAATTGGCATGCGCTCAAAACCTCGCGGAGCTTCCGTGGTGTCTGGCGCGGCTGGAAGTGGCTTATTGGTTGTCCGCACCTTCCCGCCACCGTTCTTGCTGGATGCTGCGCGCGGCGCACGCGGCCTTGCCTTCGTGATGTGGGGCGACACTTCGTATCCACACTCACTCAGTGCCTTGAGGTAGAACCGGATGGTCTTCGTGAGCATTTGGCCAGTGGTGACGCCGTATTCCTTGAACGCCTTCTCCAGTTCCGTGATCGTTCCGCTCTTGAGGTTCATCGTGCCGATGATGGGCTTGTACTTTGCGGTGATGGTTTCGAGGAGAGCGCCCTTGAACTTCGCGGAGTCTTTCGACAACTGCACCAGCGTCCGATAGGACTCCGTCGCCTTCTTGCCTTCATCAATGAAGCCGAGGAATCGCATGCCAGACATCAGCGCCCCGTAATCAGCGCCAGAGAGCCAATGAAGAACGCGCCGGTCAAGCGCGCCCGTTGGCACCGTCGAATCGGCCAGATTGTCTACTGTGGTCTTGAAGACCCCGTAGCCCACATAGGGAGCGGGGATGTTGCTGTTGTCGTTCGCCATTCCTTCACCTCGACGGATTCTCTCCGTACATTGTGGAGAGTTTACGCCAGTAGTGGACGCAGCGCAAGGAGAAATAATCGTGCGTAAACTTCCGCTAGTAATTGTTCGCTCCTGGGGGGACGAGCCAGTCGTGCTGTCCTTGTATCGCATTGCAAACAATAGATGTTATGTAGCAAAGGAGGGTGCGCGGAGACCCATTAGCCTTCCGGCTGATCAAGTGTTCGTCCACAGCCATTCCAGGTTTTCCACAATGCGGAAAGCCTACAAAGCCGGGAAAATGGCTGAATTAAGGGCAATTTATGACGCCATCGGCATGGACGATTTTGCTTGCAATAAGTATCAAGATAATGTAGACTCGTCCCATGATCAAGCACACATCACCAATTCTGAGAGCGATGCGGGCGGCGACAGTTAATGAAGCGGCGGCGACCGAATTTCTGGAGAAGCAGCGCTGGGGCGACTCGCCTTGCTGCCCACGCTGCGGGGACGTTGAGGTGTATATGATGGTTGGCCGCGATGGACAGCGCAACAAGGACTACCGCTGGCGCTGCCGTGGGTGCCGTGAGATGTTCACGGTGCGGACAGGCACGATCTTCGAGGAGACGCGGCTGCCGCTGCGAGTCTGGGTGTATGCGCTTTGGAAAGCATGCTCCTCGAAGAAGGGGATTGCGGCGCTTCAACTGGCGCGCGAGATGGAGATCACGCACAAGTCCGCCCTCTTTGTTCTACGCCGAATCCGTCACGGCTTGGGAGAGCCGGAGCAGCCGAAACTGATGGGCACAGTCGAAGTGGACGAAGTGTATGTTGGCGCTCGTCATCCACGGTACAAGGGCATATCGAAGAAAGGGCGAGGCACGTCGAAGACCCCGGTAGTCGGCATGGTAGAGCGTAACGGCGATGTTCGCTTCCGCATGATGGAGCGCATTACCTCTGAGAATCTAGGGAACTTCATCGCAGAGAACGCGGACCTGTCCTGTCGCATGATTACCGACGACTTCAACCTGTACCAGAAGGTGGGGCGCAAGTTCGAGGGCGGCCATGAGGTGGTGACGCACAGCGCGGGTGAGTATGTGCGACCCGGAACGGACGTGCATTCCAACACCATTGAGGGCGTGTTCTCCCTGATTCGGCGCGGCGTCATGGGGACGTTCCACAGCGTTAGCCGGAAGCACCTGCCCAACTACCTGAATGAGTTTCAATTCCGCTGGAACACCCGGAAGATGGACGACGGCCAGCGCGTAGCGCAAGCCATCAAAGCAGTAGATG
>CAYTXK010000236.1:0-610 GCA_964441645.1 uncultured Acidobacteriota bacterium | reverse complement strand
ATCCGCCATACATGCCACAGGCTAAGGGGCAAATGAATGCAGCCTTCGCGGAGCAGAAATGATGGTAACGTTGGGGCAAAGTGGAGGGTATTCCATGAGCCAAGAAGAACAGGATGCAATCGTTGGGCGAACCGTGCGGGAACTGCGGGAAGCAAAGGAGCGGCTTGCAATGCTCAAGGCGGAAGCAGGTCGGCGGGGAGAACGCCTCAAGAATGCTGGGCACTTTCTCGCGGCCTACCCCGAATACATGGTTCAGGAGGGTGAAAGTGTTGATGTTAGATTCAGCAGCCAGCCGCAAAAGCACCTGTGGACGGCAGCGGACATCTATCCCGCTGAGGAGATTCTAAAGCTGACATCGGCGATTCGGGCTGAGGTCGTAAAGATAGCCACCCTTAACGAGCGACTCATGGGGATGGGTCACTATGGTTAGAGATGAACTTTCAACAGATACCTACTCCCGATTGCTTATCGCTTACTGCTTATTGCTGCCTTTCTCCCCCATGTGCCCGTGGTTGAGGTAGTGCTCGTGGCCGGGGCGCGCTTGGGTGACGTCGCCGTAGAGCGCGTCGATCCAGTCGTCGGTCTTGATGAAGCCCTTGCCGTAGTCGGC
>CAYTXK010000235.1:0-3796 GCA_964441645.1 uncultured Acidobacteriota bacterium | reverse complement strand
GTGCTCAACGCCAACTACGTGCGCCGCGGCCTTGAGAATTCTTATGACCTGCCCTACACCAGCCCGACGCTGCACGAGTGCGTCTTTTCCGACAAGCGGCAGATGAAGCGCGGCGTCGGCACCATGGACATCGCCAAGCGCCTGATTGACTACGGCTTCCACCCCTACACGGTGGCGTTTCCACTGATTGTCCACGGCGCCCTGATGATCGAGCCCACCGAAAGCGAGAGCCGCGAGGAGCTGGATTTGTTCATCGAAGCTATGCGCGCCATCGCCCGCGAAGCCGAAACCGAACCCGAGCTGGTGAAGACCGCCCCGCACACGACGCGAGTGCGGCGCCTCGATGAAGTCACCGCCAACCGCAAACCTATTTTGCGCTGGCGTCCCGAGCCCACTCCCGACGCCGCCGATTAACGAGTCATGCCCGAGACGGAGTGGCCGAAACGTTTCTACCTGGCGCGGTTCGTGATTGTTGCGTCGCGGCTTCTTGCACTCGCCTGCATGCTGACCATTCCCCTGGCATTTCGCTTCTGGCCCAGCCTGGGCGCGCCTCTACCATATATGGTGAGTGCGCTGGCCCTGCTAGTCGCTCGCTGGATTCTTCTCACGGAACGGAAGCCGGTCATTGAACTTCATCCCGATCACGTTGCTTTGGCGAACAACTTGACGGGACGCCTCGTGGGCGTGCCCTACGAGAATATCGCGCGGCTCGAAGAAGTTCCCCAGCTCCTCTTCACCATCACCTACAAAACCACTGGCGGCCATCGGCGGGCTTTCCTTCAGCCCGAACGCATCGGTCGCTTCGAGGAGTTGAAAACTATTCTGCGCGAGCGAACCCGGCTTGAAGTGACAGTCCAGCACCCGGCCTGGGCCCGCCCGATGCGTGTAGTACTCGAAGCTTTCCCCTCAGAAGATTGGCAATCCTATGTGTTCGCGCCGCTATTCATGATGCTTTCCATCGCGGCTGGCTCCGCCACACTGATGGGCTTCGTCGCTCTTTACCTCTACGGAGGTGTACTAGCCCCCAGTTGGCTACTGGTGACGTTGCCGCCCTTCGTGAGTCTCACCGTGATTACTGCGCTCACCTGGTTGCGCGCGCGGATACGCCGCCGGCAAGCCAGCAAAGCCACCGGGTGAGCGAAGATTTTCAGCGGAAGCGGACGGAGTCGAGGACTTTCTCGAACGTGGGCCGATAGGCGCGGTAGTCGGATTCGGGCGCCACGCAGAGCACATAAAACAGGCTGTCGTTGAGCCGTGCGGTGTAGAGCAGATCCACTTCCTTTTGGTTGGCGAGCGGGGAGCGGCCGCTGAGCCGGACCGCCAGGGCTCGCTGGCCGCCCAGGCGCGCGCGGTCGCGGTTCACTTCTTTCATCCCGGCGTTGGCGCGAATGATTTGCGTCACCAGGTCGTCGGTGGCGCGCTCGAGCGACACCCGCGGGTCGTCCAAATCCAGCACATTGACCAACACGCCGTACGCGACGGCGTTCGAGCTGACGCCGCCCCGCGGGGCAAACACGACCTGCGTGCCACCCTCGTAGACTTCCCAATTATCCGGGTAGGAAAGCGCGAAGTCGCTGGCGCGGTAGCCAAGCAAGCGCCCCGACGGCGGCTCCGGCCGGCGGATGGGCTCCTCCGCGGTCGCGGCCTTCTGGCCGGCTTTGTGCGCCAGCGGCAGGTTCTTCAGATAACTGCGAATGGACTGGAACTCCTCGGAGTCGCGCCGCGGATGATCCAGCTTTCCCAGCTTGCCAATTTCCTTTTCAATTCTCTCGCGGCGGTTTTCCGGGTTGGGGTGGCTGGAGAAAAACTCCGGAGGCCGGCCGCCCTTGCTCTGCTTCTGCAGCGTCTCGAAAAACTGCGCCATCGCCAGCGGGTCGTAGCCGGCGTCGTAGAGAATCTGCGTGCCCAGCACGTCGGCCTGGGTTTCCGCTGTGCGCGAAAACTTCAGAAACACGGCCGAAAACCCCACCTGCATGCCGAGCCCCGCCAGTTGGCCGGCGAGGCTCCCGCCCCCGCCCAGCATGCCGCCCAGCAGGGCGAGCGGCGCTTGCACCATCAGAGCTTTAGAAAGCTGATTGGTGCCGTGGCGCAAAGCGACGTGCGAAATCTCGTGCGCCATCACGCCGGCCAGTTGCGCTTCGTTTTCCGCCGCTTCGATGGTCCCGCGGTTGACGTAAAGATAACCGCCCGGCAGCGCGAAGGCGTTGATTTCCCCTTGGTTGACCGCTTTGAACTGGTAGGGATAGCGGTGGCCCGGTGCATACTTCGCCAGGCGCTGCCCCAACCGGTTCAGGTAGTCGTCCACCTGCGCCCGGTTGAGCAGGGGCAACTGCTTCTCGGCCTCCTTCGAAGCATCGCGGCCCAACTCGATGTCCTGCTCAGCCTTGAAGAAATTCATCCCCGGCTTGAGGCTGGTGCGGTCGGCCTGGAGCGGGCCGGCGAGCAGCAGGACCGCCAACAGGACACTCGCCAGTTGTCGCGGGAGTGATGTTCTGCCCATGGCTGCCTCTCTTCCCTCCGCCCTCTAAGATGAAGAAAACCTGCCTTTCGTTGCGCGGATTCTGCCACAAAACGCAGCTATTAGTAACCCATCCAAATTGGCGCTTGCTTTCCCGAGCGCGGTGAGCTACCGTCCAATCATCGATGCGGGTACGCAGCCAGGTTGGCGCCGCATTTTCCTGCGTTCCACCCGGGCCGACTTTTCCCTTTTCCGATTTCTCCGGCAGGTCGTTTCGCCCGCGTCCCCCTGCGTTCTCGGGGCATCCTAACTAACGGAGCAGCCGATGCCGATACAGAAGACTGAAAAAATCTGGCACAACGGCAGGTTCATTGACTGGGACGAGGCTACCGTGCACGTGGTCTCGCACGTCATCAGCTACGCCTCCTGCCTCTTTGAAGGCGTGCGCTGCTACGCCACCCCGGCCGGCCCCGCCATCTTCCGTCTCAAGGAGCACACCCAGCGGCTGCTCAATTCCTGCCACATCTATCGCTTCGAGCTGTCATTTTCGCTCGAAGAGCTGATGCAGGCGCAAGTCGAGCTGGTGCGCATCAACAAGATGCCCCACTGCTACATCCGCCCCTTCGTGCTGCGCGGCTACGGCGAAGCCGGCGTCAACCCCTTCAAAGTTCCCACCGAGGTTTATATCGCCTGCTGGCCCTGGGGCGGCTACTTGGGCGACGAGGCCATCGTCGAAGGCGTGGACGTTTGCGTCTCCTCCTGGAACCGCATGGCGCCCAACACCCTGCCCGCCATGGCCAAGAGCGCGGCCAACTACATGAACTCGCAGCTCATCAAGATGGAGGCGATCAAGGGCGGCTATTCCGAGGGCATAGCCCTCGACGTGAACGGCAACGTCTCGGAGGGGAGCGGCGAAAACATCTTCCTCGTCGTCAAGGGCACGGTGGTCACCCCCCCCCTCATCTCCTCCGTCCTGCCCGGCATCACCCGCGACACCGTCCTCGCCCTCGCCGGCCGCCTCGGGATTCCGGTGCGCGAGCAGGAATTCCCTCGGGAGATGCTCTACCTCGCGGACGAGGCTTTCTTCACGGGGACGGCGGCGGAGATCACGCCCATCCGCTCCGTGGACAAGATCACGGTGGGGCTCGGGGTGCGAGGGCCGGTGACGCAGGCCTTGCAGAGGGCCTTCTTCGACGTGATCGAGTGCCGGGTGCCCGACGAGTTCGGCTGGCTGACCTTCGTGCGCGAGGCTCGGGAGGCGATGGCGCCGGCCCGGAAGACGAGCGCGGTCTAGCCCGAGGCGGGGAGGCCTCCGGGGCGGAGAAGGGGCGGAGAGGG
>CAYTXK010000234.1:0-3801 GCA_964441645.1 uncultured Acidobacteriota bacterium | reverse complement strand
AAAGCCGCTGTGGGGCACGCTGCCGTACTTGCGCAAGTCGAGGTACCAGGCGAAGGCCTCCTCGGGCAGGTTTTGCTCGCGCAGGCGCTGGAGCAGAAGCTCGTAGCTCGAGATGCGCTGGCTGCCGCCGATGATTTCTCCGTAACCCTCCGGCGCGATCATGTCCATGCACAGCGCCAGCTCCGGGCGCTGCGGGTCAGGCTCCATGTAGAACGCCTTGGCTTTGGCCGGGTAGCGGTGCACAATGACGGGCTTCTCGAACTGCTCCGAGAGCAGGGTCTCGTCAGCCCCGCCCAGGTCTTCACCCCAGGGGAGCTGGCTCCCTTTCTGGTGCAGCCGCTCGAGCGCTTCGTCGTAAGTGAGACGCTGGAAGGGCGGCTGGATGGCCTCGAGCTTGCGCGGGTCGCGTTCCAGCGCCTCCAGGTCTGCCCGGCACCGCTCCAGCACTCCCGCCACGATGGCGCACACCAGCTCCTCGCCCAGCTTCATGATGTCGTCGAGCGTGGCATAGGCGACCTCCGGCTCCAGCATCCAGAACTCAGTCAGGTGGCGGCGCGTTTTGGATTTTTCGGCGCGGAAGGTAGGCCCGAAGCAGTAGACCTTCCCCAGCGCCGCGGCCGTGGCCTCGACGTAAAGCTGCCCCGACTGCGTGAGGTAAGCCTGGCCGAGATCAAAATAGTCGAGCCCGAAGAGTGTGGTCGTGCCTTCGCACGCCGCCGGAGTCAAGATGGGCGCACTGGTCTCGAAATAGCCCTGGCCGTCGAGGAAGGCTCGCGCCGCTTGCATCACCTGGTGACGGATGCGCAGCAAGGCCGACTGGCGCGACGAGCGCATCCAGAGGTGGCGGTGGCGCAGCAGAAAATCCACGCCGTGCTCTTTGAGAGAAATCGGATAGGGGTCTTCGAGCGGGACCGCCTGCACCACTTCCAGGTCACGCAACAGCAGCTCGTAGCCTCCGGGGGCGCGCGGCTCGCGCCGCACGGTTCCGCAAGCAATCACGCTCGACTCCTGCGTCAGCGCCGCCACCCGCTCCCAGACGGCCGGCGCCACGTCGCCTTTGGACACCACCGCCTGCAGCAGCCCGGTGCCGTCGCGAAAAATGGGAAAGAGAATTTTGCCCGACTCGCGCAGGTTGTAGAGCCAGCCGCAGAGGGTGACCTCTTTGCCTTCGAAGGCGGCGGCGCGCGCGATGGTGAACTCGGTCATCGGTGGTTAGCGCGGCGCCGGAACCCGTTCTTCCAGGCGTCGGTAAGTTTCGAGCGCTTTCTCCAGAGGGTCGGCAAACTCCCCCGTGTCGCGCACTTCGAGTTGCAGGGGAAACTCCTGCGTGGCCGAGCCCAGGGCGCGCATCGCCCCGTCCCACTCGATCGAGCCCTCGAGCGGGAAGAGATGGTCGTCCTCCTGGCCGTGGTTGTCATGGACGTGGGTCGAGCGCACCAGATGGCGCAGCGGCTCGAAGGCCGCCTCCACGCCCCCGCCCAGGTGGGCGTGTCCGGTGTCGAAGCACACGCCCAGTCCGGGCAAGCCGTAGTTCTCGATCAGCTCCCGCAGACGAACCGGGCTGGAAAGCTCATTAGGGATGTTTTCCAACAGCACCGCGACGCCGCGCGCTCGCGCGAATTTCAAGATGTGTTCCAGGCTGGCGCGAGCGGCGTCGAATTTCTTGGGCGCGAAGGCCTCTTGCTTGTCCCCGACGTGCTGCACCAGAAAGCGAAAGGGGATGCGCTCGGCCACTTCCAGCGCCCGCAGGACTTCGTCCACCGCTTCCTGCCGGCGCGCCGGCTCGAGCTCGGCAATGTTGACCACGGCGCGGCTGCCGCTGCGACCCCACACGGTGTCGCGGTAGATGGGCGCATGCAGCGAGCGTAGTTCGAGCGGGTGGTCGGCAAACCAGGCGGCCAGCTCGCGCACTTGCGCGACGTCCGTGTAGTCGAAGTGTTGCCGGGCGCAAAAAATTTCAATGGCTGGCAGCCCGGTCGCTTCAATCTGCCCCAGGATTTCGACCGTCAGCCGGCGCTGGACGAAAAGGTGTGTGGAGAGGGCGCGCGGCATCCGTGGTCTCAGTACCCGCGCGCCGTCGCGTGACGGCGGGCGTCGGCGACCCCGTAGAGCTCTCCCGTGGCCGGGTTGCGCTCCACCGCGTTCACCTGTCCGACCTCTTCCGGCTCCCCCGCGTTCAGCTCGGTGATTTTTCGCACCGTGTGACCGCGAGCCTCGAGGGCCTGGAGCTGGCTGGCGCCAAACACACCTTCCTCAACATAGAGCGCGTCGGGCAGCCACTGATGATGAAACCGCGGCCGCGCCACCGCCAGCGCCAGGTCCTCCGAGAAATACAGCCGGTTCAGCAGCACCTCAACGAGGGCGGAGATGATGCGCGGCCCCCCGGGACTCCCCAGCGCCAGAACCGTCTTCCCGTTGCGCACCACGAGTGTCGGCGTCATGGCCGAGAGCGGGCGCTTGCCGGAGTCAATCTTGTTGGCGTCCGACTGCATCAGCCCGAAGAGCGCGTTCGGCGCCCCCGGCTCCACGGTGAAGTCGTCCATTTCGTTGTTCAGCAGGAAACCCAGGCCGGGCACGGTGATGCCGTTGCCGAAACTGTTGTTGATGGTGGTGGTGAGGGCCACAGCGTTGCCGCCGGCATCCATCACCGAAAGATGCGTGGTGTTTTCGCCCTCGCGGCGCGCGCCCAGCCCCGCTGGGGGCGGGGCGGTCGAACTCGCCGGTGTGCCCAGGTCAAACTGCAGCGGATTGGGCCGCTCCAGCGCCGCGCTCGCCGAAGCCTGCTCGCGGTTGATGGTGGCCGCAAACGCCGCCGCGTAATCTTTCGAAATCAATCCCGCCACGGGAATAAAGGCAAAATCCGGGTCCGCCAGGTAGCGGGCGCGGTCGGCGAAGGCGCGCCGCAAGCTCTCGGTGATGACATGAATCGTCGCGGGGCTTTCCGGTTTGTCGTCGCGTCCCAGCAGCCGCTCCAGCATGTTCAGCGTTTCGAGCAGCGCCACCCCGCCGGAGCTCGGCGGGGCCGCGGAGATGATTTCATAGCCGTTGAAGGTCCCCCGCAGCGGCTCGCGCAGCACAGCGCGGTAGTTGCGCAGGTCGCCGTCGGTGAAAAGCCCGCCGGCGCGCCGAGATTCTTCCACCAGGCGCCGCGCAATCGAGCCCCGGTAAAATTCCTGGCTGCCTCGGCGGGCAATTTTCTCCAGTGTGCCGGCGAGGTCTCTCTGCACCAAGAGCTCCCCCGCTTGGTAGGGGCGCTCGCCGTGGAAGAACAGGCGGCGGCTCTCCGCGTCGCGGCGCAAGCGCTCGGCGCTGACGCTGAACGACTCCGCCAGCTCTTCGTCCACCGCAAAGCCTTTCCGCGCCAGACGGATTGCCGGGGCCATCACTTCTTTGAGCGACATCGTCCCGTAGCTGCGCAGCGCCAGCTCCAACCCCGCCACGCTCCCGGGCACCCCGCTCGAGCGCCAGCCGTTGGCGCTGCTGCCGGGAATCAACTTGCCCTGGGCGTCGAGAAACATGTCCCAGCGCGCGGCCGCCGGAGCCCTTTCGCGGAAATCCACCATCATGGTGGTGCCATCCGCCAGCCGCACCAGCAGGAACCCGCCCCCGCCCAGGTTTCCGGCCGAGGGATGCGTCACCGCCAGCGCGAAAGCCACCGCCACGGCGGCGTCCACGGCGTTCCCGCCCTTGCGAAGGATTTCGAGGCCCGCCTCCGCCGCCAGCGGTTCGTCGGCGGCCACCATGCCGTGGTCGCCACGCGCCGTCGCGGGCGCGCCCCCGGCGGGCGGGCGCCCAACCTGC
>CAYTXK010000233.1:2469-3845 GCA_964441645.1 uncultured Acidobacteriota bacterium | reverse complement strand
GTCATCGCCTCGGGCTTCACGTCCCGGCCCACGTAGTAGGGCAGGTCCCACATGTTCTCGACCATGAGCGCGTCCACGCCGCCTTCCACCAGCGCCTCGGCGTCCCGCACCGCATGATCAATGATGGTCCCCATCCCGTAGCCGGTGTAACCGGGTGCGCCCGGCAGCGGCCACAGGTGCACCATCCCGATCACCGGCTTCGGCGCCCCGAAGAAATCCGTCAGCGACTTCAGCCGCGGGCGATCCATCGCCTGCTTCCACTCCGGTTTGTTCGTCATCCTGGTCTCTCCTCTGGTTGCCTCGCGTTCACGGCTCGATTTATCGAAGCCGCTTGATTAGCCGGCGCCGAATCGCATCCCACTTGCTCGAAAGCCGCCCCGCCTTCAACACGCGTCGTACCTCGCGGCGCCCCGGCATGTTCTCTCCCGCGCCGACGACGGTTGCGGCGGCCGCCCCGGCGGCGTTGGCCCCGAGCGCCGCTTCTTCAAGCGGCCAGCCTCGCATCCAGCCCGCCAGAAACGCCGCCGTGAAAGCATCACCGCAGCCCGTGGTGTCCACGCAGCGGACGGCAAAGGCAGGCGCGCGGCGCAGACGGCCGTTCTCACGATAGAGGCAGCCCGCCCGGCCCATCTTTATCACCACCCGTCCGGCCCCAGCACGCTCCAGCGCGCGCAGGGCCGCGCGTGGATTTCGTCGGCGGGTCAGCGTAGTTGCCTCTTCATGGCTGACGAACAGGATATCCACGTGGCGCGCAACACGCAAGATTGCCTGCCGGGCCAGCCGCGCCGGCCCCACACCGACGTCGAGCGAAACGGGCAAGCGGCGTCTCCGCGCTTCAGCGACCAGCGCGCGCGCGGTCCGCGCGGCAGTCGGACTCAGAAAGCAGTAGCCCACCAGGTGCAACGAGGCGGCGCCTTCGAGCCATCGCCGGTTCTCCGGCCGCCAGGCGAACCGGCTGTTGGCTCCGCGGCTGCCGAAAAAAGTTCGTTGCTGCCCGCGGCTCACCACAACCAGCAGCAGCCCCGTCAACGCCGCCGAGGTGCGCTGAACGAAGGAGACATCCACCCCCCGCCGTCGCGCTCGCGAAAGCATGTAGTCGCCGAACCAATCTTTTCCCGTTGCTCCCAGCAGGCGCACGGGCGCCCGCCAGCGAGCCAGCGCCATCGCGGTGTTTAACCCCACTCCGCCGCACTGAAGCATCAGCGCCGGCGCCAGGTAGTCGCCCCCGAGGCCCGTGAACCTTGGGATGCGAGCCATCAGGTCGAGATTGATGTCGCCGGCGACCAACACGTGCTTGCGTCCGCCTGCTTGGCGTGGCATGGAGAGTCGATTGTAACAGGCCCCGAAGCTGCAGGAGGGGAGACGCTGTTCCTTGC
>CAYTXK010000233.1:0-2459 GCA_964441645.1 uncultured Acidobacteriota bacterium | reverse complement strand
AGTTGATTGGAGCAGGCGGGGGGCGCAGGAGAGCAGAGGGGGCCGGTGGTCCTTCCGGGCAGCCCTTGGCCCAACTACCGCTTGACAGGCCAGTGGTGTAAGACTAGAATCCGCCCGTCTTGCGGGTACCTAATGTCTCGATGAGGCAGGGGCTTCGAACACCCAACCGACGGATGAAGTTATCTCTCGCGTTTCGCACACCGGCAATACTTAAGGAGGATTCCATGTCTTGGAAGCAGGCGGGCAAGTCTTTGTTGATCGTTCTAGCGGTGTTGGCTTTGGCACTTTCTGCTGGCGCGCAGACGCAGATTACCACCGGCGTAATTCAGGGCACGGTGATGGACGAGACCGATGCGGTTGTGCCCGGCGCAACCGCCACAGTCCGGAACCTGGACACCAACTTCGAGCAGACGGCCGAGACCGACTCATTTGGACGCTTCGTCTTCCTGCAGCTGCGGTCGGGGCCCTACACCCTCCGCATCGTGAAGTCCGGCTTTGCTACCATTGTGCAGGAAAACCTCTCGCTGACCGTCGGCCAGACCATCCCGCTGAGCTTCAGCCTCCGCGTGTCCCCGGTGGCGGAAGAGGTCATTGTTACGGCAACCCCCGCCGTCGACACCGTTAAGACGGAATCCAGTTCCACCCTTAATGCATTGTCCGTGGAAACCACGCCCGTCCTGGGGCGCAAGTTTGAAGACTTGTTCTCATTGACCCCCGGCGTGGTCATCGTCTCCAGTCCCGACGGCGACCAGGTCACCTTCGTCGGCCAGCGCGGCACCGCCAACAATATCAGCCTGGACGGCGGTGACTACAACAACGGCTTCTTCGGCGAGCAGTCCGGCGGGCAGCGCCCGGCCGTAGACATCACCATGGAAGCGGTCAAGGAATTCCAGGTTATCGCCACCGGCGGCACCGCCGAGTTCGGCCGCACCGCCAGCGGGGTGGTTAACGTCATCACCAAGTCCGGCACCAACGATCTGCACGGCAGTGCCTTCTGGTTCCAGCGGCACGAAATGTTGACGGCCAATGACTCCCTCGGGCGGAAGCTCGACAACTTCGATCGCGAGCAGTTCGGCGCCACCATCGGCGGCCCGTTTGTCAAAGACAAAGCTTTCGGCTTTATTGCTTTCGAGCAGATCCTGGAGGAGTTGACGCGCCCGAACCTGAGCATTCCCATCGGCGCCTCTTGCAGTCAGTCGAGCTTTACTGTGGGCAACCTCGCCGATGAAGCCTTGATTTCGGGAAGTGGCGATTGTCAGCGGCAGGCCCTGCTGGAGTTTTTCAGCGACAATCTCAGCCAGGACGAGGGCCAGCCGGTCACCCGCGACATTGAAAACTCATCCCTGTTGGGCAAGTTCGACTGGAACGTCACCCCCGCCAACCAATTGGCGGCTTCCTACTCCTACAACCGGTCGGAGAACCTCAACCAGACTTTTGACGTCCCCACGTTCGGGAACTCCGCCAACGGCATCGAAGGCACGCCCTCCATCATTCAGGCCCTCAACCTTAACCTTTTCAGTACCGTCACCCCGACAATGTTTAACGAGGGCCACTTCACCTACACGCGCGAGGAGCGCCCGCGCGAGGCGGTCGAGTCCAACGTGCCCGCCGACACCGGCATCGGCTTTTCGCCCAGCTTCCGCTTCGGGAATCCATTCTTCATGCAACCCAATATCGATGAGGTTTTCTGGCGCACGCAGATCCGCGACAACTTCTCCATCATCGCCGGCAAGCACACCGTCAAGTTCGGCGGGGAGTGGATCCACAGCCTGAACGACCAGGTGTTCCGCGGGTTTTCTCAGGGGCGTTACATTTTCGACAGCGTGAACGGGTTCCTGCGCTACACCGCCGCACCGCCGCTCGACCTCACGGATCCGGCTTTTGTCCCGGGCTTCGGCCCTACAGTGAGGAACTGCGCCGACGGCACCTATGGAGACTTCAGAGACGCAACCACCTGCCCCGGTGGCTTCAGTCTGTTTGATGGTCCACTCTTGCTTTACTTGCAGGAGGCCTCGACCGGGCTGGTGAACCGGCCGCTTGGGTCGTCCAATATTAGCAATGAGGACTTCGGCTTCTTTGTCCAAGACAAGTGGCAGATTTATCCGAACTTCACCTTAAGCTTCGGCTTGCGCTGGGACATTCAGTACATGGCCGATATCATCGATGATCCCTCCATCACCTCCTACGGGAATCTCTTGAGCGACCCGCTATTCCCTTCGGATGGCACCATCCCGGACCAGACCAGGATGATTCAGCCGCGGGTGGCTTTCGCTTGGGATCCGCTCAAGAACGGCAAGTCGGCCTTCCGCGCCAGTTGGGGCATTTACTACGCCCGTTACAACATGCTTTCACAGGTCGGCTCCATCACGGCCAATGGCGTCCAGCAACAGGGCGACGCGGCCTTCAGTAATGAGTTTTTCAGCAGCACGGTCGGGCCTATGCCCGTCTGGCCCAATCCC
>CAYTXK010000232.1:0-3879 GCA_964441645.1 uncultured Acidobacteriota bacterium | reverse complement strand
AGGCGGAGTGTTTTAGGATGTAGTGGGCGCGTTCGGACGACTCCGCAGGGTATAGCGGCGTATTTACGGCACCCAGGCCGAGGATGGCCAGGTCAGCGATGTGCCATTCGGGGCGGTTTTCGCTGAAGAGGGCTACCCGGTCGCCTTTGCGGACGCCCAGCGCCTGAAGGTTCTGCGCCAGGGACGCGGCCCGGCGAAGGAAGGTGCGGGTGGAGACGGGCCTCCAGACGCCACTCTGCTTGTACCAGAGAAGGTCGGGGCGGTCATGCTGCTGGAGGGCGTCGAGGAGCAGTTGGTTGAGGGCCGCCTTTTCCATCTCCTCGGTCCACTTTAGCGCATCTTTGCCTGCCCTCCTACCCCTTTCGGGCGCACGTGGCACGTCTACACTACCCAAACAGTAACCCCTGCGCTAAGATGCGGCGAAGGACTCTTACAATGAGCAACCCCGCCGCAACCCACAACGCTGTAGCCTACAAGCCCGTGCGCGCCCCGCGCGGGACGGAACTCTCCTGCAAAGGCTGGCACCAGGAAGGCGCCCTGCGGATGCTGATGAACAACCTCGACCCGGAGGTGGCCGAGCACCCCGAAGAGTTGATTGTCTATGGCGGCACGGGCAAGGCGGCGCGCGACTGGAACTGCTTCCGGGCCCTGGTGGACTCGCTGCGGCGACTCGAAAACGACGAGACCCTGCTGGTGCAGTCGGGCAAGCCGGTGGGAATCTTCAAGACGCATCCCGGGGCGCCGCGCGTCCTGATCGCCAACGCCAACCTGGTGGGCCACTGGTCGAACTGGGAACACTTCCGCGAGCTAGAGCGGCAGGGGCTGATGATGTACGGGCAGATGACGGCGGGCAGTTGGATTTACATCGGCACACAAGGGATTCTGCAAGGAACGTTCGAGACCTTTGCGGCCGCGGGCGAGCGCCATTTTGGCGGCGATCTCGCTGGCCGGCTCGTCGCGTCGGGCGGGCTGGGCGGTATGGGCGGCGCGCAGCCGCTGGCGGCCACGATGAACGGCGCCTGCTTCCTCGGGGTGGAGGCGGATCCCGAGCGCATCAAGCGCCGGGTCAAGACGGGCTACTGCGACATCATGGTCAACGACCTTGACGAGGCGCTGCGCATCCTCAAAGAGGCCCTGCGCAAGAAGGAAGCCCTCTCGGTCGGCCTGGTGGGCAACTGCGCCGAGGTGATCCCGGCGCTGGCGGAGCGCGGCGTGGTGCCCGACTTGCTCACAGACCAGACGAGCGCCCACGATCCGCTCAACGGCTACATCCCCGCCGGCTACACGGTCGCCGCGGCGGCCGAATTGCGCCGGCAGAATTCCGAGGAGTACCTGAAGCGCTCGATGGACTCGATTGCGCGGCACGTGGAAGCGATGCTGCGCTTGCAGCGGCTGGGGGCTGTAACATTCGACTACGGCAACAACATTCGCACCATGGCCTACAAGCACGGAGTGGCCGAAGCCTACGCTTTTCCTGGCTTTGTTCCGGCCTACATCCGGCCGCTTTTCTGCCAGGGGCGCGGGCCGTTCCGCTGGGTGGCGCTCTCGGGGGAGCCGGCGGACATTTACCGCACCGACAAGCTGGTGCTGGAGCTTTTTCCGAACGACCGGGTGCTGGCGCGGTGGATTCCGCTGGCGGCGAAGAGGGTCAAGTTCCAGGGCTTGCCGGCGCGCATTTGCTGGCTGGGGTACGGCGAGCGGGCGGAGTTCGGGTTGCGGCTGAACGAGCTGGTGCGGCGGGGGGAGCTCAAGGCGCCGATTGTCATCGGGCGCGACCATCTCGACACGGGCTCAGTGGCTTCGCCCTTCCGCGAAACCGAGCAGATGCGCGACGGGTCAGACGCGGTGGCCGACTGGCCGCTGCTCAACGCGCTGCTCAATGCGGTGAGCGGGGCCTCGTGGGTTTCGATTCACAACGGCGGCGGAGTGGGCATCGGCTACTCGCAGCATGCCGGGCAGGTCATCGTCGCCGATGGCACCGCGGAAATGGACGCGCGGCTGGAGCGGGTTTTAACCAACGACCCCGGCATCGGCATCGCCCGCCACGCGGATGCCGGTTACGCCGAAGCCATTGAATTCGCCAACAAGCACGCGGTTAAGATTCCAATGCTCTAGATAATGAGCGCAGATGACAAGTTGTTTCTGTCCTTGTTCGTCATCGCACTACTCGCGACGGTGGGAATTGCTTGGTGGGTTTGGGGGGTGACCCACTCCTATGGGGCTACCATCTTGGTTGTCATGGCTTTTCCTTGGGAGATCTGGCTCTTTTCTTACGCAATGGGGTCGGAGCGCAAAAACAAGGGAAAGCTTAGGTAGGGCAAGGCCTTGTGCCTTGCCGCCCTCGCCACGGTAAGAACGAAATGCACCGGTAAGGGGCAACTCTCGCCCTACACAGAAAGCAGTGAGCCGCTCCAGGGGTAATCTTCCGGTTTTGATACCAGGCCGCGTCGGACAGGGTTGGCCCAGACATACAGGCACTTCTGTCTTAACGATTCTTCGCTCCTGAGCTTGTGGTCGAAGTAGCGGAATTGCCAGGGCGAGCGCTCGCTGAAACGCCTCTTGAATTCTACAGCAGTTCGGCTCTTGAATTCCTTGATGAAATCAGGCAGCCCGACCATTCCCGCCGAGTAGATCACGTGCATGTGGTTGGGCAGGATCGTGTACGCGGCAAGCTCAACTCCAGTCCGTTTTGAAGCCTCACGCAGGATTTGTTGCACAAGGTCTCGTCGTTCGACTGCTTCATATAGGGGTTCTTTGTTGCGGCAACAGATGGTAACGAAGTACCAGGTGGCGGGCCTGTGGTAGGCGTCAGGCGCGAGGCGGATGCGCTTGCGACGAGGACGTTCTGCAGGTTTGGTTGCTCCCTTCATCTCGGGCTATTCTCTTTCGGCAAGGCACAAGGCCTTGCCCTACCAAAACCACAGCAAGCTAGGTTGCGCTACCGTTTGTTTTGCTATTCTAATGCGACTCTCGGAGCCCACAAAGAAGAATGACCGCGAAGCCGTTGCTGATTGCACATTGCCGGCAGTTGCTGACGCTGCGGGGTTCCCCTGAGGTGCGGCGGGGGCGGCAGTTGGGCGAGCTGGGATTGATCCGCGACGGGGCGGTTCTTATTCAGAGCGGGCGGATAGAGGCGGTGGGGTCAACACGCGAGGTGGAGCGCCATCGGCTCGCTCGCCGGGCGGAAAAAATCAACGCCAAAGATTACGTGGTTCTCCCGGGGTTCGTGGATTCGCACACGCACCTAATTTTTCCCTCGAGCCGCGCGGAAGAATACGAGCAACGCATCGGCGGGGCGAGCTACGAGGAGATGGCCCGGCGCGGCGGCGGCATCCTTTCGACAGTCAAGAAGCTGCGGCGGGCGCCGGCGGCGCAGCTGGCCGAGCAGGCGCGGCACTGGCTGGCTGAGTTTGCCGCGCATGGAACGACCACCATCGAGGTCAAAAGCGGCTACGGGCTGAATCTGGCGGCCGAGATAAAAACCCTCGAAGTCATCCGACAGCTCAACCGCGAGGGCCCACTCGAGCTGGTGGCAACCTTCCTTGGCGCGCACGTGATCCCCAAGGAGTTCAAACGACGACCGCACGCTTACATTGAGCTATTGGTGCGGCGGATGATCCCGACGGTGGCGGGGCGCGGCCTGGCGGAGTTTTGCGACGTCTTCTGCGACCGAGGGGCGTTTACGCCGGCGCAGGCCAAGATGATTCTGACCGCGGCGCGGGTTTGCGGGATGGAGCCGCGCCTGCACACCGAGCAACTCGAGCGCACGGGCGGCGCGCGCCTGGCGGCCCAACTCCATGCGGTGAGCGCCGACCACCTAGAGCACGTGAGCCGCAGCGACATTCGCGCCCTGGCACGCTCGAATACAATTTGCACGCT
>CAYTXK010000231.1:0-3888 GCA_964441645.1 uncultured Acidobacteriota bacterium | reverse complement strand
TGGTCCGAGCCCATCACCTCGGTGTGGATGTCGGCGGCCACGACGCGGTCCTTCTGCACGATGGCGGCGCCGTCGTGAAGGGGCGACTCGGGACGGAAGATGCTCACCAGTAGGTCGTAGCTCAGCAGGGCGTCGAGCCCGATGCCGCTTTCGATGTAAGTGCGCAGGCTGATGTCACGCTCCAGCACGACGAGGGCGCCAATCTTGTGCTGCGAAAAATAACTGGCGGCCAGCACGATGTCGTCGTAGGAGTCGCCGCGCTCGTCGGCCCCGAGCGATCCGAGCCAAGGCACCCGTCCCAGACGCGCCAGTTCGCGGCGGATTTCTCCCTGGTAAACCACCAGCAGCGCGAAGACCACAAAGTAGGTGACGGGGTTGGCAAGCAGCCAGCGCAGGGCCTCCAGCCGCCCCCACTCGGCGGCCTGATACAGTCCCAGCAGCACAACGGCGGCGAACAGCATGGGCAGGGCGCGCGTGTCTTTGATGAGTCTCAGAAAGTAGTAGATCAGCGTCGCCAGAATCAGGATGTCGGCGACGGCCAACCAAATCATGGCGGCGGCCAGCACGAGCCCTCCCCGCGACCTGCGCTTGCTTGCGATTTATACCGTGGGGCGGCGCCGGGCGCAAGATGACGTCAACAAAACGGCGTTATAACGTAAACAAACGTAAACGAATGGCGACACAAAATCGACAAATGGCGACACAAAATCGCCCGTTTCAGCGGGCGCGGAGGAGGGCGTCGGCGATGCGAGCCACCTGAACCATTTCCGGCACATCGTGGACGCGCACGATGTGGGCGCCGCCGAGGATGGCGGCGGTCACGGTGACGACGGTACCCAGCAGGCGCTTTTCCGGCGGGGCGTTGTCAAGAATTTTGGCGATGAAACTTTTGCGGGAGGTGCCGATGAGCACCGGCAGCCTGAATTTTTCCAGACGGCGGAGCTCGCGCAGGATTTCATAGTTCTGCTCAACGGTTTTTCCGAAGCCGATGCCGGGATCAATCAGGAGCTCGGAGCGCCGCAGGCCCGCGCGCCGCGCCCGCGCCACCGACCAGCGCAGCCCGCGCTCCAGCTCCCGCCAGATGTTCTTGGCGGGGGGAATCTTCTGCATCGTTTCGGGCGTGCCGCGGATGTGCATCAGCACCAGGGGCACGTGGTAGCGCTTGGCCACACTGGCCACCTCCGGGTCGGCGCGCAGGCCGCTAGTGTCATTGATCATTTGGGCGCCCGCTTCGAGAGCGGCGGCGGCGACTTCGGCTTTGGTGGTGTCGACGGAAACCGGGACGCGCAAGCGCTTCTTCAACCCGCGAAGAACAGGCAGGAGGCGCGCCAGCTCCTCGCGCGCCGAAATCGGCCGCGCCCCGGGCCGAGCCGACTCCGCCCCGATGTCAATCAGGTCGGCGCCGGCGCGCTGCATTTGAAGCGCGTGCGCGACGGCCTGGCGGGGATCGAGATACCGCCCCGCGTCGCTAAAGGAATCCGGGGTGACGTTGAGCACGCCCATCACCAGCGTGCGTTCGCCCAGCACCAGCACCCTCGAAGGCAACCGGAGGATAAATTTCCGACGCACTGCTTCTACCTCACTTTTCGGCCGGGGGAGGCTAGATTGACACCCTCAAGACCCCGCAGTACCATCCCGCCTTCCTGCCAGCCCTACTCTAACGCACGCTGGAAAAGCTTGGCGAGAGGGAACGACTGGTGCTCAAGAAAGCCCTGATCGTCACGGTGGCGGTCATCGGTGCCCTGACTTTCTTCCTGCCCCTGGTGTGGGTGCGCGCGCCGCTAGTAGGCGAGCAGAAGATTTCCGGCTGGGACGCGGTCAAGCGGACGCAGCAAAAAAAGAAACGCAACGACCTCGGCCTGGATGAAACCCTGAACCGGCTGGAAGCGGGCGTGCTGCAGCAGAAAAGACAAGAAGCGCCGCTGGCCCTGCGCCAGGCCGAGGCGTTGCCCTACACCTTGCCCGGGGCCTACGTGTCGCTGGTGCTCACCGGTGTGCTGGCTAGCTTGGGCGCCGTGCGGGGCGTGCAGGTGAGCGCGGTGCTCGGGTTCCTGGCGGGCGCTTATTCGCTGGCGTCCATCTTTTGGCTCAATATCGGACTCAAGCAGATGGTCGGAGGCGGCGGCTCCAACCCGAGCCAGAACCCGTTTGGCACGTTACGCCGCAGCGTGGCGCAGCAGGTTGAAGTCAGCCCTGAGATCGGGCTTTATCTGCTGGTAGCTGTTCTGACGGCCTTGCTGCTGGCCAGCTTCCTGCCGGGGGTTGTTCCCCCGCGCCGGAGGGCGGCGCCCGCTGGTGAGGCGGCGTCGCGGAAGTAGAACATTACTCGGCCTATGGCCGGCTAGTACCGTTCCAACTTATGCTGTCAGAGGGGTGCCAACTTTCCTCCGAGATTCATAGCGGGTTGTCCCAGGATTCAATTCGCCCCAAATAGTTGGAACGGCACTAGTCGAGGTCGATGTCGCGGATGGGCTTGGTGATGGGCTCGTCCTTGGCTTTCTTGAAAGACTCTTCGAACTTGCGGTCGAGCAACTTGCCGCGCTCCTTCTCGGCGATCATCTGCTGACGGAAAAGCTCGGCACGCTTGCGCTCGGCGTCGCTCAGCCCTTTAAGCTGTTCGTCAAAGTCGTAGCTCTGCCGGGGGGGCGGCTCGTGGGAGAGCACGGCGCCCAGCTCGGCGTCCACCGTAAGCTTGGCTTGGCAGTGCGGGCACTCCACGGTAACGCTGGGCTTCGGCTCGGCCACGGAACACCTACGCCGGGGCGGGCTTCTGCTGACCCTTGGTGAAAGCGGGGGCGGGCTTGGCGGCGCCGGGGGCGGCGGCCGGGGCGGCGGGAACGGGCTGCTGGGCGGGCGCGGGCTTCTCGGGCAGCGGCTTGCCTTCAATGAGCAGGTTGACCTCGTTGAGGTCGAGGACTTCGCGCACGAGCAAGGCCTGGGCGATGCGCTCCAGGACGTCGCGGTTGGCCTCGACGGTTTCGCGGGCGCGCTGGTAGGCGCGCATGACAATCTTGCGCACCTCCTGGTCAATGTGGATGGCGGTATCTTCGGAATAGTCGCGATGCTGGGCGATTTCGCGGCCGAGGAAGATGGCTTCTTCCTTCTTGCCGAAGGTGAGCGGCCCCATCTCCGACATCCCCCACTCGCAGACCATCTTGCGGGCAATTTCGGTGGCCTGCTCGAAGTCGTTGCCGGCGCCGGTGGTGACTTTGTTGAGGAAGACTTCTTCGGCCACGCGCCCGCCCATCATGACGGCCAACTGGTCTTCGAGAAAATCGCGCGAGTAGGTGTGCTTGTCGTCCACGGGAAGCTGCATGGTCACGCCCAGCGCCATGCCGCGGGGGATGATGGTGACTTTGTGCAGCGGGTCGGTGTGCGGCAGTTTGGCGGCGATAAGGGCGTGGCCGGCCTCGTGGTAGGCGGTGTTGCGCTTCTCGTCATCGGAGATGATCATGGAGCGGCGCTCGGCCCCCATCAGCACCTTGTCCTTGGACACCTCGAAATCCGACATGGTCACGTGCTTGGCGTCGTAGCGCGCCGCCAGCAGCGCCGCTTCGTTGACCATGTTGGCCAGGTCAGCCCCCGAGAAGCCCGGCGTGCCCCGGCCCAACACCGAGAGGTCCACATCGGACGACAGCGGAATCTTGCGCACGTGCACTTTGAGGATTTCTTCGCGGCCCTTCACGTCCGGCCGCGGCACGACGATGCGGCGGTCGAAGCGGCCCGGGCGGAGCAAGGCGGGGTCGAGCACGTCGGGGCGGTTAGTGGCGGCCATCAGGATGACGCCTTCGTTGGAGTCGAAGCCGTCCATCTCCACCAGCATGGCGTTGAGGGTCTGCTCGCGCTCGTCGTGGCCGCCGCCCAGGCCGGCACCGCGGTGGCGGCCGA
>CAYTXK010000230.1:3386-3898 GCA_964441645.1 uncultured Acidobacteriota bacterium | reverse complement strand
GGTTTCCAGGCGCCAGCGCAAGTAGGGACTGGCCCAGGGCCGCAGGCGATAGCCTCGCGCCGCGCGCCAGTAGTACCGCAGAGCGTACAAAAGCACCATTTCTCTCCGCCGCGGCAAACTCTGGCACAAACACTCCGGTTCCGCAATCCGCGCCGGCGAGAGTAAAATAGCGGGCGAATGAATCCTCTCTACCTCACCGTGTACCACACCGTCCTCGGGCATCGACGCCGCTGTCATGTCTGCGGGAAACACCAGGTGATTGACCGCCTCGCGCGCAACAAAAAGTACCACTGCAAATACTGCGGCCACCCCTTCCGCAAAAGAGACCTGGCCGAACGGACCCGCCAGCGCCGCTAATCGGCGGCTTCGCGCTCCAGAATCTGGAAGAACTCGGCGATGACTTTGCGCGCCGCGGCGTCAATCAAGCGCTGACCCACGGCCGCCACCACGCCCCCCACTTTCAGCTCTCCCAGCGACTAGAACTCAGGCCGCGCGGGTCTTGACAGCTATTA
>CAYTXK010000230.1:0-3376 GCA_964441645.1 uncultured Acidobacteriota bacterium | reverse complement strand
CTCGCAGGTGATCTCCGAGGGGCTGGAAGCCGCCGAAGAAATCATCATCCGCCTGCTCCAGCTCTACAACATCCCGCGGCGCGAGGCCTTCGCTGAAGTCCAGGTCCAGCGCTCCGAAGCCGACGACGAAAAGCCCAGCGACTAGAACTCAGGCCGCGCGGGTCTTGACAGCCAGTACTTTGTTTTGTAAAGTACTTTCTGATGCGGTGCCAGACCACCTCAGGCGGTCAGGCCGGCAGCACAGCAACCACTTGTTGATGAGGAGGGTCGCCCGCCATGGTCAGCCGAATCACTGCGATCGTGTTCATTCTCTTCTGCACCAGCGTGGCCTGGTGGATTCTGGGAACCACCATCGCCACCCGCACCTACGACTCCGACGAGAGGCTGCGAGACCAGGTGATGACCATCTGGGGCGCGCCCCACGAGCAGACGCCGCCCACGGCTGCCTACGAGAAGACGGTCACCAGCGAGGCCGAAAGCGTGGAAGACGGTAAGAAGAACGTCCGCACGGTCAAGCAGAAAGTGGCTGTTCCCCTTCCCCTGGAAAGCAGCCGTGTCAATGTGGCGCTCGACCTGGAACACCGGCAGAAAGGGCTGCTGTGGTACAGCACCTACAAGGTGGACTTCGGAGGTGTTTACACCTTCCGCAACACCAGCGCCCGTGAGGAAGAGGTCGTACTGACCCTGAATTTCCCGGCCACCCGCGCCCTCTACGACGACATTGTTTTCGTCGCCGACGGCCAGCCGCAGGACATCCAGAACCACAACACCGGCGTCACCGCGGCCCTACGCGTGCCTGCCGGCCAAGCAACCGAGCTCAAGGTCGGCTACCGGTCACAGGGCCTTGAGTCCTGGCGCTACAGCTTCGGCGCCGATGTGGCCCACGTGCGTGACTTCCACCTGCACATGACCACCAACTTCAAGGACATCGACTTCCCCGAAAACACGTTGTCGCCGAGCGAAAAGCAGGAGACCGCAAGCGGCTGGACCCTGGATTGGACCTACAAGAACCTCCTCTCGGGCTTCCAGATCGGGATGCAAATGCCGAGGAAGCTGCAGCCCGGGCCGCTGGCGGGCCAGATCAGCTACTTTGCTCCCGTATCGCTGCTCTTTTTCTTTTTCATTCTACTCATCCTCACCACCCTGCGCAGCATCGAGCTCCATCCCATGAACTACTTCTTCCTCGCCGGCGCTTTCTTTTCTTTCCACCTCCTGCTGGCCTACCTGGTGGACCACATCTCCATCCACGCCGCGTTTGTCATTTGTTCATTGGTGTCGGTCTTTCTGGTGGTGAGCTACCTGCGGCTGGTGGTGGGGATGCGCTTCGCCGCCGTGGAGGCGGCCGCGGCCCAGATCATCTACTTGGTGCTGTTTTCCTATGCCTTCTTCTTCGAAGGCTACACCGGCTTGACGGTAACCATCGGGGCCATCTTGACCCTCTTCCTTGTCATGCAGATCACTGGGCGAATCCGCTGGAGTGAGAAGTTTGCGCCACGGGCGCCCGCTCTCCCTGCAGGGGTGGCTCCTGGCGCCGCACGCCAGCCTTAGCCGGCGAGCTCTTTCTCGAGGCTCTTGAAGAACTGGCCGATAACCATCCGGGCGGCGCTCTCCAGGAGGCAGCTTGCCGACGGGTCACCGCTCCCCTGCTTCCCTGCCTCCTTGCCTCCTTGCCTCCTTGCCTCCTTGCGTCTTTGCTTCTTTGCTATCCGGTCCCGGCCTCGCGCTCGAGGTTCTGGAAAAACTCGGCGATGACTTTGCGCGCCGCGGCGTCAATCAAGCGCTGGCCCACGGCCGCCACCACGCCCCCCACTTTCAGCTCGCCCGTGTAGCGCACCGAGGTTTCCCCGTCTTTCTCTTCGAAGACCAGCCGGCCGTCACCCTCCGCAAAGCCCCACGAACCGCGGCTCGAAAGCGTCAGGCGCAAACGCTCCGGCGGCTTCTGTTCGCTCAGCTTAACCGTGCCCTGATAGGAACCGCTCAGCGCGCCAATCCCGAGCTTCATCGTCACCTGATAGGTGTCTTTCCCCGCTGGTTCGAGCTTTTCGCAACCGGGGAGACTCTTGGCCAGGAGCTTGGGGTCGGTCAGGAGTTGGTAGATACGCTTCCGCGGCGCCACCAGCGTCGCCGTGCCCTCAACCTTCATTTCTTGGCGCGGTTGAAGGCCAGCGTCAGGGCGCGGCGGGTGAGGACGGCAGCCATGGCAGCCCGGTAGCGGGCCGAAGCGTGGAGGTCCGAGAGCGGCTCAATGCGCTGCGCCGCTTTGGCCGCGGCCGCCGCCACGCGCTCCGGGTTGAGAGCCTGACCGTTGAGGGCCTTCTCCACCGCCGTGGCCCGGTAGGCCTTGGGAGCCACACCGGTAATGCCGATGCACACCTGGCGGCACTTCGTCGCCCCTTCGAGCGCCAGACGCACCGCCACGCCCACGATGGCAAAGCCCGAGGCCGGCTGGTGCAGCTTCTGGTAAGCCGAACCCGTGCGCTTCTTGTCCGCTGCGAAGCGCACTTCGGTCAAGATTTCATTGGGCTTAAGCGCCGTGGTCATCAGGTCCACGAAGAAGTCTTTAGCCGCCACCTTGCGTGTGCCGGTGCGGCCGGAGAGCACAAATTCCGCTTCCAGCGCCAGCAGCGCCGCCGGGTAGTCGGCCGCCGGGTCGGCGTGCGCGGCCGCCCCGCCCAGCGTGCCGCGGTTGCGCACCTGCACGTCACCGATTTCCGCCGCCGTTTCCGCCAGCAAGGGCGCGCGCTGGCGAAGCAGCTTCGAGTGCTCGACCTCGGCGTGCGTGGTCATGGCGCCGACCGCGATGATGCCGCCCTCTTCGCGAATGTAAGCGAGCTCCGGGATTCGCCCCAGGTCAATCACCGAGGTGGGCGCCGCCAGGCGCAGCTTCATCATCGGCAGCAGGCTGTGCCCGCCGGCCAGCACCTTGGCATCGTCGCCATGCTGAGCCAGCAGCTTGATCGCTTCTTCCACGCTCTTCGGAGCGGCGTAATCAAAAGAGGCAGAGATCATGACTCATTCCTCGTTCCTCATTCCTCGTTACTTCTTCTTCATTGCGCGCCAGATCTTCTCCGGCTTCAGCGGCATATCCAGATGGCGGACGCCGAAGGGCGCCAGCGCGTCCACCACTGCGTTGACCACCGCCGGCGTCGAACCAATGGTGCCGGCTTCGCCGACGCCCTTCACGCCCATCGGGTTCACCGGCGAAGGGGTGCAGGTATGGTCGGTGATGTAGACGGGCAGTTGCGCCGCCTTGGGCACCGCGTAATCCATCAGCTCTCCGGTAATGAGCTGGCCGTTCTCGTCGTAGACGGCTTCCTCGAAGAGCGCCTGTCCGAGACCCTGGGCGATGCCGCCGTGGACTTGGCCGCGCACCAGC
>CAYTXK010000229.1:0-3907 GCA_964441645.1 uncultured Acidobacteriota bacterium | reverse complement strand
GACGGCCAGCAGCGCCAGGTGGCCGCCGTCCATGACCGGAACGGGAAGCAGATTCAGCACGCCCAGGTTCATGCTGATGACGGCCATGAAATTCAAGAGCATTGCCCAGCCGATCTGCGCCGCCTGGCCAGAAAGGATAGTAATCCCGATGGGACCTTGAAGCGTACCCATCCCCACCTTCAGGGTAAACAATCCCTGCAAGAGGGTAAACATCAGCCCCGCGTACTGCAGGTTCTTAGCCAAGGATTGCTTCAGAGCGGCCAGCGCGCTGAGCTGAACAGAGTGGATACGCGGAAGGATGCCGATCCCGAGGAAATAACCCGTCTGACTCCGCCAGGTCCGCTTCTCGGGCGCGATACTCAACTCCAGCAGGGACCCGCCACGACGCACTCCGAAGAGTACTGGAGCGCCCTTACTCGCTTGTACGCGTTCCAAGAATCCATTGTGGCCAATCTCGCTCGTCGAAGCCCCATCCATCGCCACAATCTCGTCGCCCACCCTCAGGCCGGCTCGCGCCGCCGCCAACTGGGGAGCGACCTCGGTCACCACGATCGGGGCGTACGGGTACCAGCCGTAGAAAGCAAACTGCCCCTGCTCTTGTAATTCAGGGTGAACAACGCGAGTGAGACGTTCCCCACTGCGCACAATGGTTACTGTGACGTCCTTCTGGCCGCGGGCAAGGACCTCCACCTGAGCCTCTTGGTCGGCATCCTCCCACGTGGGCGTGGCTTTGCTGCCAACGCCGGTGACGACGTCGCCGGCCTGGAGGCCAGCGCGCGCCGCGGGAGAGCCGGCGATGACCCCTTCGAGCCGGGCGGGCTCGTCGAGGAAGGCTGGCTTTTCAAAACGCACCGCGTACAGACCGGCAAGCAACAAAACGGCCAGAATGATATTTGTGCCGGGCCCGGCCAGGACGATCAAGGCACGGCGCCAGCGCGCTTGAGAAAGAAACTCGTCGGGAGCGCCTTCGCGGTCGGTGTGCGGGTTATCGCCCGCCATTTTTACGTAGCCACCCAGAGGCAGCAGGCTCAGCCGGTAATCGGTTGCCCCGCGCTGCACTCCGAGAAGACGAGGCCCGAAGCCGATGGAGAAAATCTCCACCCGCACCCCGAGCAGCTTGGCGACAATGAAATGCCCCCACTCGTGCAGCAGGACCATCAGGCCCAGAACAAAAAAGCCCACCAGGATCCAAAAGACGCTCACCGTTGTTTCCTTTTCTTCTGGCGCAGAGTGGTGAGCATGTGAGCGGCAAAGGTGCGCGCCTGGCGGTCGCAGGCCAGCACTTCGTCTATGGAGCGCAGCGGGATGGGCGTGGAGGCATCGAGCACGCGCTCGATCAGCTCGGGAATCTCGGCAAAACGCAGGCGGCGCGCCAAAAAAGCCTCGACCGCCACTTCATCGGCGGCGTTCAACACGCAGGGCAGCGAGCCGCCAGCCTTCAAGGCCTGACGGGCCAGGCTCAAGCAGGGAAATTTCTTCTCTGGGGGCGGGCGGAACTCGAATTTACGCAGCGCGCTCCAGTCTAGGCGATGGTCGCTCGCGGGCAGGCGGTCGGGATAGGTGAGCGCGTACTGCAAGGGGAGGCGCATGTCGGGCGGCGCCAGTTGGGCGAGCACCGAGCCATCCACGAACTCCACCATCGAATGAATGGTGGACTGCGGATGAATGACCACCTCGATTTGCTCGGGGCGCAACCCGAAGAGCCAGCGGGCCTCGATGATTTCGAAACCTTTGTTCATCAGCGTCGCCGAATCCACTGTGATGCGTCTGCCCATGCGCCAGTTGGGATGCTGCAAAGCCTGCCGGGGCGTCACCCGCTCCAGGCGCGCGCGCGGCCAGGTGAGGAACGGCCCGCCCGAGCCGGTCAGAATCAGCCGCCGCACTTCCCGCGGCTGCCCGGCCCGCAGGCACTGATGGATGGCGTTGTGCTCGCTGTCCACCGGCAAAATCGTGGCCCGGCTCAACGACGCGGCGCGGGTGACGAGCTCACCGGCCGTCACCAGCACTTCCTTGTTGGCCAGCGCAACGGTCTTTCCGGCCGCGAGAGCTTGGTAGGTCGCTTCCAAACCCACGATGCCGACCGCAGCCGAAACCACTAACTCGGCTCGGGGATGCGTAGCCACCGCGCTCAACCCTTCCCTGCCCCAGACAATCTCCGGCTCGCGCGGCACGCCCAGCTCGCGCAGGCGTGCGCGCAGCAGCGGAACTTTGTCTGCGGATGCGATGGAAACCACTTCCGGGTGGTAGCGGGCGACCTGCCCGGCCACCTGGTCAATGTTTTCGCCGGCCGCCAGGGCGGCGACACGGAAGTGCTCGCCCAGCTCTTCCACCACCTCGAGGCACTGCCGCCCGACCGAGCCCGTCGAGCCAAGAATCGCCAGCGTGCGCATTCGTACGGCTAAAACCCGCCGCGCAATAATAACAGCCAATAGTACCACAGCGCCGGCAGAGCAAATAGGAGCGCATCGATGCGGTCGAGGACGCCGCCGTGGCCGGGAATAATCGAAGAGGAGTCTTTCACGCCCGCGGCGCGCTTGAGCGCCGATTCGGCCAGGTCGCCCACTTGCGCCGCGCCGTTCACTACCAACGGCACCAGCAGCCCGTGCCAGAAACTGCTTCCCAGCGGATCAAACCAGGCGCGAAAGAGCCAGAAGCCGAAGCCCACCGTCACCAACACGCTGATGACAGTTCCCTCGACGGTTTTCCCGGGGCTCAACACCGGGGCCAGCTTGTGCCGCCCGAGCGCCCGCCCGCCGAAATAGGCGGCCGTATCGCCCAGCCACACCAGCGCCAGGAGATAAATCAGAATCCACTTGCCATCCGGCGCGGCCCACACCTGAAAAGCCATGGCGAGGGGGGCGGCGACGTAGAAAAGCCCAAAGACAGCCGCGGCGCTGGTCGCCGGTATTTCTGTCAGTGAGCGCGTGCGAGCCGACAAGGCGAAAAGCAGCAAGCTGCCGAGAAGCAGGGCCGGCACCCAATGCACGGGTCGAAAGGCCGCCGCCAGCCAGATGACCAGCGCTACCAGATAAACCGGGAGCCGCGCCGGCACCACGCCCACGCGGCCCGCGAGCTCCAAGTACTCCCACAAGCCCAGCAGCCCGAAGGGCAGCAGCCCCAGAAAGAAAAGCCACGGCGGCGCCCAAAACACCAGCGCCAGCACCGCAGCCGCCAGGAGCAGCCCGGTCAGAACACGAATGATGAGCGAGCGTTCTGCCATTCCAAAGCCGCGATTGTAGCAGTGATGGAGCGGGGGGCTGTCGGTAATTTCTAGCTGCGAGTCAGGATGCCGCGGCGCGTCTCGGGGCGCGCCGAGGCCGCGGCGTGAGCTTTCTCCGCCTGCGCACGTTGCTGCTCGGCCGAGAGCCCGCCGAAGCGGCGCTCGCGGCGCTGGAAGTCGAGGATGGCTTCCAGCAGATGCGTGGTGGCGAAATCCGGCCACAGCGTGTCGGTCACGAGGATTTCCGTGTACGCCATCTGCCAGAGCAAGAAGTTGCTGAGGCGCATTTCGCCGCTGGTGCGGATGAGTAGGTCAGGATCGGGAAACTCGGCGGTGTAGAGCTGGGCGGCGAGCGTCGCTTCATCCACCGCCTCCGCCGGCGGGCGATGGTTCTGTGCCAGCAGCTTGCGCACCGCGTCCACCAGCTCGGCGCGCCCGCTGTAGTTCAGAGCCACGACCACCTGAAGCCCGGTGTTGCCCGCCGTCTGTTCCAGGGCGCGGGCGACGTCCTCGCGCACCCGGGCGGGCAATTCCTCCCAGCGGCCGATGACGCGCAGGCGGACGTTGTTCCGTCGCATAGTGTCCAGGTCGCGGCGGATGTATTCCCGCAGCAGGCGCATGAGAAAGTTGACTTCTTCCGGCGGGCGCTTCCAGTTGTCGAGCGAGAAGGCGTACAGGGTCAGCACC
>CAYTXK010000228.1:0-3923 GCA_964441645.1 uncultured Acidobacteriota bacterium | reverse complement strand
CAGCGGTAGCAGTACGGGCTGAGCGCGTGCGTGACGCCGATGGAAACCACTCCGGCGCCGCCGCGCCAGGGCGCCTGGGCCGTCAGAGACTTGGCGACCAACGAGTGGCCGCTGTAGCCGTGCCGCAGGGCGACGACATCGAAGCGGCCCGTGTGCATCCGGGCCAGCATGACGGCGGCTTCGTCGGCCTCGGTGCCACTGTTGGTGAAGAAACTCTTCTGCAGCTTGCCCGGCGTAATCTGAGCAACCTTCTCGGCCAGCGAGACGATGGCTTCATTGGGATACAGCGTCGAGGTGTGGCCGAGCTTGTCCATCTGCGCCTTGACCCTGGCGTTGACCTTGGGATGGCAGTGCCCGACGCTGACGGTGAGGATGCCGCCGAAGAAATCGAGGTACCGCTTGCCCTCCAGGTCCCAGACATGCTGCATCGAGCCGTGGTCGAGCGGCAGAGGCTGCTGGTAATAGTTCGACACCGCCGGCCAGAGAAACTCTTTGTGTTTTTTCCGAACTTCGTCCGAGTTCATCCTTCCCTCTCTCTTCCGCCCGAACCTAGAGACGCGCCAGAGGCGAGTAGGTTTCCGGCCGGCGGTCGCGGTAGAACTGCCAGGTGGAGCGCACCTGTTCGATGAGGTCGAGGTCGAGGTCGGCCACCAGCAGCTCGTCCTTATCGCGGCTGGCCTGGGCGATGATCTTCCCGCGCGGATTGCAGAAGTAACTCTTGCCGTAGAACTCGCCGATGTTCCACGGCTTCTCGCGCCCGACACGATTGACAGCGCCGATGAAGTACATGTTGGCGACAGCGTGCGCCGGCTGCTCGAGCTCCCAGAGATACTCGGACAGACCCGCCACCGTGGCCGAAGGATTGAAGACGATTTCAGCGCCGTTCAGACCGAGTGCCCGCGCCCCTTCGGGGAAGTGGCGGTCGTAGCAGATGTAAACACCGACGCGCGCATAGCGCGTCTTGAAAACTGGATAGCCGGTGTTTCCGGGCGTAAAGTAAAACTTCTCCCAGAAGCCCGGATGACAGTGCGGGATGTGGTGTTTGCGGTACTTGCCCAGGTAGCGGCCGTCGGCGTCAATCACGGCGGCGGTGTTGTAGTAGACGCCGGGCATCTCGACCTCGTACACCGGCACCACCATGACCATCCGCGCTTTTTTCGCCCAGCGCTGCGCCCAGCGAACGCTGGGGCCTTCCGGTACGCGCTCGGCCAGAGGCTGCCAGCGCGCGTCTTGCTCGGCACAGAAATAGGGGCCGAAGAAGATTTCCTGCAGGCAAACGATCTGCACCTTCTGGCGCGCCGCCCGCGCCAGCAAGCGGTCGTGCTTGGCAATCATGTGCCGCTTGATCTTGGCCAGCGAATGCTTGTCGGGCGACAGCTCACAGGAGGCCTGGATGAGGCCGCAACGGACGATGCGTGCCATGGTGTCTCGCTCCTTGCTGCGGGGCCCGCCGGGGCGGCCCAGGAAAAACCGCGTTGCGCACGGCGGGCACTAAGGGTACACTCCCGCATCTTACCCGAAACACGGCGACGCCTTCAAACGCCATCGCGTGGGGAAAAACGCGGCGTCGCCCGCCACGAGGCGGTTCGAGTCGCTTATGGAGTCCACCTCGCACCACATCGGGCGCGCGCTGGGGCGCGCCCTGCTGAACAGCGTCCGGGGCAACGGCCTGCTCAATGCGCAGGCTGTGGCCTTCAACATGTTCCTGGCTTTTTTCCCGGCGCTGGTTTTTCTGGCGGGTGTGCTGGCGCGGGCGGCGCCCGGCCTGGATGATTTTCTGGAAGGATTGCGGCTGGTGCTGCCGCCGGGGAGCACGCGGGCGGTGGTGGATTCCTTGCTGCGCCTGTCCGAGCATCCCAACCGCTTGCTGGCCATCGGCGCCGTGGGCACGGCGCTGCTCGGCTCGCAGTTGATGTTCGCGCTTAGCCGCATCTTCGCCTCGCTCTATCAGCTCGAGGAGCGCCATGGGTTCTGGCAACGGTACCTGCGCTGCGTCGTGATGGTGTTTGTCACCGTGATCCCCTGGGTGGCCGTCAGTTTGCTGGTGGTATTCGGGCGTCACGTCCGCGGCTGGGTGTCGGCGCGATTGGGGGCGGAGTTTGACCGCTCGGTGCGCGTGCTCTCCACGCTGGGATTCTTCGCGCTCGCTATCCTCACCGCCACCCTGGTGCTAGCCGCGATGTACTACTTCCTCACCCCCAGCGCGCGCCAGCGCTGGCGCGACGTGCTGCCGGGCGCCGGCCTGGCCATGCTGCTGTGGTGGGTGGTGACCTCGGCGTTTGCCTTCTTCGTTCGCCGCCTGGCCATCTACGACCTTCTCTACGGCGGGTTTGCGGCCGCCATCGGGTTGCTCATCTGGATGTACCTGAGCGCGGTGGTGATTCTGGCGGGAGCGCAGTTCAACGCCGAACTTGGCACCCGGCGCTTGCGCGGCGGGCTTGTCTAAAAGGCGGGAAGAAACTCCTAGGAGGGCCTAGACGAGCTAGCTCCCCTCTTTATTTGTGTGCAACCACGAGTCGGCTGATTCCAAACTCCAGCGGTGACAAGTCAACGCGCGTAAAACCGGCGTTTGTGGAAATGGTCTGTAGCTCCTCAACAGTGTAGGCATCGCCCGCCGGCGTCCAGGCGAGCATCATCAGGCTGAACGCAGCCGCAGTGGGCGGTGTGATGCGATCTGCGTTGGGGACGAACTCAACAATGGCCGCGCGCCCCCTTGGCTTCAGAGCACTATGCACTTTGCGCATGAAGCTGGTGCATGTCGGCGGATCGAAGTGATGCAGGAAATTGGGGATCATTACGAGATCGTAGCCGTCACCAAACTCGGTATCGAAAGCGCTGCCAGGAAGGGCATGGAAGCGGTCGCCGACTCCGGCTGCCTGAGCATTCTCCCGTGCGACAGCGAGCACGTTCTTCCAATCGGAGGCATAGATGTGGGCTGCGGGATTGTGCTGAGCCACCGCGATGCCGAACATTCCGTGACCTGCGGCAATATCGAGTGCCTTCTGTACCTCGCCGCCTTTACGCAATTCAGCGGCGATCATCTCCGCGGGCGTCAACATTAGCGGCTTCATAGCCCGCGCAAATTGCACCCAAGTGGGGTTGTCAGGTTCCAACGCCTTTTCGCCGAGGGCACTGCCCCCCGAACGCACTGCCTCCGTGAGCAAAGCGTGCCCTTCGCGCAGTCGGGAGTTAAGAAGAAACTCAATCGTGCCGCCCATATACGCCGGAGAGCGCCGGTTCAGGAAAACCGCCGCGTCCGCCGCGAGCCCGTACCGCTGATCGTCTTTGGACAGGAAACCATGGATGCTAAGGAAGTCACAGAGGATGCGCATGCCACGCTCGGCGGCGCCGCAGCGCGCGGCTATAGCGGCGGCCGTGGTATTGCCTTCCGCGATGGCGGTAAAAACATCGAGTTCAATGGCGGCTTTTATCGCTTCGGTCTGTTGGTATGCGTTCACAGTGTTGAAGAATCGCTCCGGCGTGGGTTGCTGAGACTGGACGGGTTCAGCCATAGGTGTTCACCTTCGACCACGAGCAAGCAGGGTAAGGTATTTGATTAGTGGTTGCTGCCGGCGGTGGCAGGCATGTCGGGCAGGGACAGCGTCAGCTCGCGCTCAATCCGCATCACCATTCCCACGCCGGCGGGCAGCTCGACGTGCTTGCCTTTGAACCACACGAAGGCGACGCCGGCGCCCACCGCCACGCCGATGGCCGCGCCGATCAGGCTGCCACCGCCCGCCGCAGCGCCCGCACCGCCGCCGGCGGCTACCGACCCGACGCGCTTTAGTTTGCTGGGGCTGGCTCCTTGCACCTGGCCTTCCTTGCCCAGGTCAACGCCCTTCAGCTCTTCCATTTCCTGTTCTTTGGTGCGGTCTTCGTACTCGGGGTCGTAGAGGTCCACCAGGCTGCCGCTGATCTTGACG
>CAYTXK010000227.1:0-3936 GCA_964441645.1 uncultured Acidobacteriota bacterium | reverse complement strand
GTGGTCGAAGTGGCCGTGGGTGATGAGCATGGCATCAATCTTGGCGAATTCTTTGAGCTTTTCCGGGCAGGCGGGGTTCCCGGCCACCCAGGGATCGACCAGAATGATGTGGCCGTCAGGCGTGGTGATGGTAAAGGTCCCGTGGCCCAGCCAGGTGAGTTTCGTGCCGCGCGTATCCACCACAAACCCTCCTCTTTTCGCTGGCGGGAACCGGTGCTGGGGCCGCCATTCTACTCGCCCGCTCGCCGTCCAGGCAACGCAGCTCCCGCCCGACTTGCAGCGCTCTCCGCGTTTGTGCTAGGGTGAAAGCTGGCGACGAAAACCGAGCGCCGCCCGACCAAGGCGATTGAGGAGATCTTGCCATGGCCTACGTGATTGCTGAGCCCTGCATCGGGACAAAAGACACCGCCTGCGTGGACGTCTGCCCGGTGGATTGCATCCATCCGGCTAAAAACCGCGAATACCACGACGCGCCGGCGACCCAAGGCACGAAGAACTTCGACGAAGTCGAGCAACTCTATATCAACCCCGATGAATGTATAGACTGCGGCGCCTGCGTCCCCGTCTGTCCGGTGACCGCCATCTTCGTGCTGGAAGACCTGCCGGAAAAGTGGGCCCAGTACACGCAGATCAACGCCGACTATTTCAAGAAGGCCGGCTAACTCGACTCACCTCTGACGGTCTTTGACGGTCTGTAGCGGCGCGGGACCGGCAGCAGCAGGCGGCCAGTCCCCGCCGCTTTTCTACTCTCGCTAACGCGCCAGGCCGCGCCCATGAAACTCCAATTCGAACAGCTCGAAAAACTCGACGAGTGCCGCTACCTCATCCCCCGGGGCACCAAGCCCGGCATGCGCACCGACGCGCTCATTTACGCCAATGAAAAGCTGCTGCGGCAGATTCTGAACGACCTCTCGCTCGAGCAAGCCATCAACGTGGCTTTCCTCCCCGGCATCGTGGGCCGCTCGCTCGCCATGCCCGACATCCATCAGGGCTACGGCTTCCCCATCGGCGGCGTAGCCGCCACCGACGTGCGCACCGGCGTGGTCTCGCCCGGGGGCGTGGGGTTCGACATCAACTGCGGCGTCCGCCTGCTGGGCACTTCTCTCACCCGTTCGGAGATGGCCCCGCGGATCAAAGACCTCGTTAACCAACTCTTCCGCGATGTCCCTTGCGGCACCGGCAGCCGCGGCGAGGTTCAACTGAAGCCCAGCGAGCTCAACCCTGTGCTCACCCGCGGCGCCCGCTGGGTCGTGGAAGACCGCGGCCTCGGCGAGCCGGAGGACGTGGAATTCTGCGAAGAGCAGGGCGCGATGGCCGGCGCCGACCCCCAAGCGGTCTCCCAGCACGCCCGCCAGCGCGGCGCGCCGCAAATCGGTTCGCTCGGCTCCGGCAACCACTTCCTCGAAGTTCAGTACGTCGAGCGCATTCACGACCCGGAAGCGGCGAAAGCCATGCGGCTCGAAGAAGGCCAGGTGGTGGTGCTCATCCACTGCGGCTCGCGCGGCTTCGGCCATCAGGTCTGCACCGACTACCTGAAAGAAATGGGCGAGGCCATGCGCCGCTACAACATCGAGCTGCCTGACCGCCAACTGGCCTGCGTGCCCATCAACTCCGACGAAGGGCGCGCCTACCTAGGCGCGATGGCCTGTGCCGCCAACTTCGCCTGGGCCAACCGCCAGGCCATCTCCCACTTCACCCGCCAGGCCATCCAGCGGCTCTTCGGCAAAGGAACCGACGTGCGCGTGGTCTACGACGTGGCCCACAACATCGCCAAGCGCGAGCGCTACCGCGTGAATGGCGAAGAACGCGAAGTGCTCGTGCACCGCAAGGGCGCCACGCGCGCCTTTCCGCCCGGCCATCCGGAAATTCCCGCTGCCTATCGCGCCGTGGGTCAGCCGGTGCTCATCCCGGGCTCGATGGGGACCGCCAGTTGGGTGCTCGTCGGCCAGGCCAAGGCCATGGAGGAGACTTTCGGCACCGTCTGCCACGGCGCCGGGCGCCAGATGAGCCGCACCCAGGCCAAGCGCAGCGAAGCCGCACGCAACGCCCGCCAGCGCCTCGAAGAGCAAGGAATTTACGTGAAGTCAGAGACCCGCGAGGGTATTTCCGAAGAAATCCCCGAAGCCTATAAGGACGTAGACGAGGTCATCGAAGTCGTCCACCAGGCCGGCATCTCGAAGAAAGTCGCCCGGCTCAGACCGATGGGCGTCATCAAAGGCTAGAGCTCGACCAAGAAAAGGAGCCCCAAGGAACCATGAGTTTCGCCGAGCGTATTCAGAAAGAGCTGACCGCGGCCATGAAGGCCCAGGAAGAATTGCGCCTGCTGGTGCTGCGTATGTTGAAGACGGCGCTGCACAACCGCCGCATCGAAAAAGGGGCGGAGCTTGACGACGCCGAGGCGCTGGCCATCGTCAAGACGCTCATCAAACAGCGCCGCGAAGCCGCTGAAGAATTCCGCCGGGGCGGACGCGCCGACCGCGCCGCTGAGGAAGAAAAAGAAATCGCGCTGCTGGAAGGTTATCTCCCGGCGGCCATTAGCGAGGAAACCATCCGCGCCGCCGTCGAGGAAGCCGTCAAAGAAACCGGGGCGGCCACGCCCAAGGACATGGGCAAGGTGATGAAAGCCGTCATGGGGCGCTTCGCCGGTCAGAACGTGGACGGCAAGCGCGTCAACGAGCTGGTCCGCGCCCGCCTGTCGGGATGAAATCGCAGAGGCGCACCGAAACCCGCATGGTGGGAAGTGGCCTCCGCATCAGTGTGCATCTGTGTGTATCTGTGGTTCCTTTTTTCTATGCTCAAACCTGACGACCTCATCCCCGTAAGGTTCACCGAGTACTTGGCGCAATTCGCTGAGCTGCGCCCGGTGCGCCAACAGCCCATGACCCTCCGCGAGCTGGTGGGGCTGGTGCTGACCAGCACTGGCAAACAGCCCGGTCGCGTGCGCGAGCGCCTGCGCGGAGGCACCTGCGACTACAACATCTACCGCTACTGGTGGGACAGCTTGGAGATTGAGCCCGCCACGCTCGACCGCATCCTGGCCGAGTTTCCCGACCCCGACCCCGGCCGCCCCTTCAAACCCCAGGCCTGCGTGTGGGTCCGCCTCTCCGACAACCACAAGCCCGTCCCGCATCAACTCCTTCTCGAAAAAGAAGAAGCCGCGCGACGCCGCTGGTTTCGCAGTCAAAGTTTCTGGGATTTCCTGTTGGACTTTGCACGCTCCAAGCCGCTCGCGTACCGTGAGTTTTCCTACTATTATCGCGCCGACCTATACCGCACCGAGGTCACGCTCACCGATCACCTGCTGCTGCTCGAAGCCGCCCGGCGGCTAGCCCACCGCCCCCTGGGGCGCCAGTTTGGGCGCGAAGAGGAGTGGGCGTGGCTCGAGCTGGCCTGCAAGCGCCCCCAAGACCTTCTGAGGTAAAAACTACCCCTCGCTAAGCCCTTGAAAATAAACCAGAAAAAATTTCTTCCGCAAAATCCGCAACTTCCGCAAAAACCCCCTTGGGGGGAGGGGGTACCTTGATAGCAACAAAAGTTGAATTCCAGCGTGCAGCCGTGCTAGCGTGCCGTGACTCTCGCGACAATAGCTAACTCCGAGCGCCCTTGCGGGAAACAGGAGGCAAACGATGGCCGAGCACGCCACGGGTAAAGGTTGGTCTTCCACCGCTCCCCCGGGTGAGTTCAAGCCTTTCATCGCCAGCGAGCAGAACCTGGCCGAATTTACTGTCAAGGCGGTCATTCTGGGAGCCTTCTTCGGCCTGGCCTTTGGCGCCGTCACCGTTTATCTGGCGCTGCGGGCCGGCCTGACAGTCTCGGCCTCCATTCCCATCGCGGTGCTGGCCATTGCCATCTTCAAGCGCTTCGGCGCCACCATCCTGGAAAACAATATTGTGCAAACGGCCGGCTCTGCAGGCGAGTCCATCGCCGCCGGCGTCG
>CAYTXK010000226.1:2810-3971 GCA_964441645.1 uncultured Acidobacteriota bacterium | reverse complement strand
CGCGGCAGCGGCTCCAGCCGCGCGCTAGTGCCGTTCCAACTATTTGGGGCTAACTTGAGTGTGGAATAAAGGCAAGTGAAGCTGTTTTTGGTTCAACTACCTCTTAGACCAAACAAGCTGGAACGGCACTAGTTCCTCGCCCTCCCGAACAGCCACCACCAGCCCAATCCGAAGCAGATTCCCGCCGGGCCGAAGAAGGAATAGAAAAGCAGGCCTTCGGCGGTCGCCAAGCTTGCCCAGCCACCGCCCCAAACCCGCAGAATGGCATAAACCGGTGCAAGGCCCAGGAGTCCTCCGGCCAAAAGGAAAAGCCACAGAGGGGCGCCAATAGCGCCCTTGCGGAAGTGTTTCCAACCCCAGCCCAGGGCGCTGAAAAAGATCAGCAGAATCGGCAACCCTACCAGGCCGTGGGCCAGCCCGCCCCAGAAGAGAATCGCTTTCAGCTCTCCGCCAATGGACTGCCCCCAGACGATCGCCAGCGTGGCGAGATAGGCGGCCACCCCGACCAGGAAGGCGAGCAGGGCGACACCCGCCAGGCCGAGAATTTTCATTGAAAGGCTTTGCGGCCCGCGCATCAGTGCTCGCGGTAGCGAATAATTTCCGCCACCACGCCCTTCAGGATGCGCCCTTTCAGCGGCGACTCGCGGGCCACCTTGGTGGCATAGGCCACCTTGCGCACAATGAGGGTGAATTTCTGAAACTCGCATTCGTCGGGCAGCGAGAGGTCGTCCGTGTTCTCGATTTCATTGAAGCGCACTTCTTTGCCGACTTCATCAATCTCGTAGCCGACGGCGCGTCCGGCGAACTTGTTTTTCTGGTAGAGGGCGTCGGGCTCGCTCTGTTCAGGCGGCATCTCCAAACCTTCCTCGCGAGAAGAATCTCCATTTTGTACGCGAAAGAATTCCCTTTGGTCAACATCCCGCCCCTCCCGGCACCTCATCAGCCTTGTACTTCGGGGCAGCCCATGGCATCTTACCTGACTTGGGAGGCATCTACTTTCAGGAGAGGCGGGACCGGGACCGAATGAGGCGTGCGCCGTACGGGCTGCTGACAGCAGGGGGGATTTTTGCCCTTGCTCTCGCCCTGGCCGCGCAGTCGCCGGCTCCCGACGTCACTCCGACCGCCACCACACCTGCACCACCGCCACCACCTCGGCCGCCA
>CAYTXK010000226.1:0-2800 GCA_964441645.1 uncultured Acidobacteriota bacterium | reverse complement strand
GCTGGAGCCGGTGGCGCGCCGCGGATCCGACGTGGTCGGCGCGCTGTGCGAGCAGGCGGCGGAGCACGCGCGACGCCTGACGGACGGCGTGCACGAGCACCTGGTGCTGGAGCTGCAAGATTCCCTCAACACCCGCCACAACCTGAGCGGCGACCACGCCAAATTCCTGGTACACCGCGAAGTGGTAGCCGGGACCCAGGTGGCCATCCCTGAGGGGAGCAGCGTCCAGGCCACGCTCACCACGGTCAAGAAGCCCGGCCGCGCCGGTCGCGCCGGCCAGATGGTTTTGCATTTCGATGAGATCGTTCTCCCTGATGGCACCACCCTGCCGCTGGAGGCGGCGCTGCGCCGCGCCGGATTCACCGTCTACGACAAAGGCAAAGACGGCGTCAAAGTCAAAGGGGAAAGCGCCGGCGGCAAGGGGAAAGCAGTGACGGTGGCGTCAGGCGCGGCCCAGGGCGCGCTGATTGGCGTCATGATGGGCGGAACGAAAGGCGCCGCTTACGGGGGCGCCATCGGCGCTGGCATCGGCATCCTTGAAATCCTCATGCAGAAAGGTCCGCACCTCGACCTCCCCCAGGGGATGCTGTTCGAGGTCGAGCTGACGCAAGCCCTCGCTGTCCCCGAGGCCTCGGCGGCGATCTTCACCCAGCAGGCGCAGGCCGCGCTGGCGTCCAACCAATCAGCATCGGGCACCTTCGCCGGTTGGTCCGGCGACGACGAGGAGCAGAAAATCCCCGACTTCCGCGACGAGCCGGGAACCCAATCCGCGGATAGGCAGCCCGAAGCAGGCAAGGCCGAGCCCAGCATCCCCGATTTCGAGAAATCCGAGCCAGCCAACGCCGAAGCCAACGCGGGCGCGACGACCGCGGAAACGGCAGCCACCGCTGACCCGGGCGGCCTCGGCGGGCCGCTGGTTATCCCTCCGGCGACTCCGCCACCGGCGCCGCCTACGGCCGGCGACGCGGGCACGTTCAAGATGAAGATGGACGTGCGGCTGGTGCTGGTCGAGGCGGTGGTGCGCGACGACCGCGGCCAGGTGCTGGAGAATCTGAAGCGCGAAGATTTCCGCCTCTTTGAAGACGGCGGCGAGCAGCAGATCCGCCACTTCTCCCGCGATGAGCTGCCGTTGGCGGTGGCGCTGGTGGTGGACCGCAGCGGCAGCGTGGCCCCTTACATGCCGGAGCTGCGCGGGGCCGCCTACGAGACGCTCAAGAACTTGAAGCGCGGCGACCAGGTAGCGCTCTTCGCCTTTGCCCACAACGTCGACCGCCTCGAGGGCCTGACCGCTGACCGTCGCCGCATCGCCGAGAGCATTGCCAACATCGAAGCCGAGGGCGGCACCAACATTGCTGACGCGCTCTTCGCCGCCGCGAACTATCTGGCCATGGCGGCCCCCGAGCGTCGCCGCGCCATCATCCTCATCAGCGACAACGAAGAGACCACGCGCCCGCAAGTCAGCGAGAAGCGTCTCATCCGCTTCGCCCACGAATCCGAAGCGGTGATCTACAGCGTCAAAACCCCGGGCCAGCAGGCGCCCTATACCATGCGCGGGCCTATGTGGCTGGGCGGGCTGAGTTCGGTAAAAAAGATTTCGCGCGAGACGGGCGGCGAAATCATCGACGTTGACCGCGTCGGTTCGCTCAAAGCCGCGATGGCCGCGGTCATCAGCCGCCTCAAGACCCGCTACACCCTCGGCTACCAGCCCACCAACAAAGCCGCCGACGGTGCCTTCCGTGCAGTCGAAGTCCGCTTGACCGATCGCTACGGCCAGCCCCAGCAGAACTACAGCGTCTTCACCCGCTCAGGTTATTATGCGCCGCGAGAAGCAGTAGCCCAGGCGAAGCCCTAAACCCAGCGGCTACTACCTGTCCCGAAGTCCCGCGCCGCGGGACGTTTCGGGACGCCCCTTCGACTAGCGTCGCCTTCCAACCCGCAGCCACCCAGTAGCAACACTAGCCACCGCCTCCGCCCTGTCATTCTGAGCGAAGCGAAGAATCTCGGCTGGGGGGCTGCCGCAAGCTGAGATTCACTTGCCCTGCCTGCCCCGTCTGTCCCGAGCGCAGCCGAGGGAAGCGAATTCGAGGGGAGTGAAGCCGAAGGGTCGGCCTTGCGGGCCTCAGAATGACAAGCAAGGAGCCGGCGACGCGCACCTTGCCACCGCGCAGCCTGCGCCGTATACTCCGCTGCGAAGCAGGGGAGCCGCGCCGCGATGGCCATTATCACCGCCGAAAAAGAACTCTCTGTTTACGAAAACATGGCGGCGCGCTTCGACGTCGCCGCCGCCAAGCTCGGCCTGGACGAAGGCTTCCAGAAAGTTTTGCGCGCCCCCAGCAAGGAAATCACCCTCTACATCCCGGTGGTGATGGACTCCGGCCAAATCCAAGTCTTCGTCGGCTACCGCGTGCAGCATTCGATTGTGCGCGGGCCGGCCAAGGGCGGAATCCGCTTTTCGCCCGACGTCACGCTCGACGAAATCCGCGCCCTGGCTTCCTGGATGACCTGGAAGTGCGCGGTGGTCAACCTGCCCTTCGGCGGCTCCAAGGGCGGAGTGATTTGCGACCCGAACAAGCTGAGCCGGCGCGAGCTCGAATCCATTACTCGCCGCTACACCGCCGAGCTGCTCGACTTCATCGGCCCCGAGCGCGACGTCCCCGCTCCCGACCTCGGCACCAACGAGCAAGTAATGGCCTGGGTGATGGACACCTACTCGATGCATGTCCGCCACACCACCACCGCCGTGGTTACCGGCAAGCCGCTCGACCTGGGCGGCTCGCGCGGACGCCGCGAAGCCACCGGC
>CAYTXK010000225.1:0-3985 GCA_964441645.1 uncultured Acidobacteriota bacterium | reverse complement strand
TTCGTTTCAGCGGCGCGCTGCGCCCCGAAGCGTCGGGGCTCGGCCAGCCGCGCACGGGCACGGTCGGGGTCACCTTCGCTCTTTACAAAGAGCAGAGCGGCGGCGCGCCGCTGTGGCTCGAGACGCAGAACGTGGAACTCGGCGCGGACGGGCGCTACACGGTGCTGCTGGGGACCTCGCACAACGAAGGTCTGCCACTGGAGATTTTCGCTTCGGAGGAGGCGCGCTGGCTGGCGATTCAGGTGCAGGGAGAGGAGGAGCAATCGCGGATTCTGCTGGTGAGCGTGCCCTATGCGCTGAAGGCGGCCGATGCGGAGCGGCTGGGCGGCAAGCCGGCCGAGGCTTTTTTGCTGGCTGCGCCTTCGGGCGAGGAGTCAGAAAAGAGTGGCAGCGGCCAAGGAAAGACGCTCAGCAAGGGCGGCAATGGCACGCTGGCGCAGGTGGTGAGCGGGACGGTGGACCGCATTGCCAAATTTACTGCCGCCGACGCCGTGGGCGACTCCGACATGCTGCAAACGGGTGGGGGCGACTTCGGCGTGGGGACGACCACGCCGCTGGGGAAGCTGCACGTGCAGAAGACGGGGGCGCTGACCAAGCTGGTGGTGGGCAACCCCAACCCGGTCGCCAACAATGCTTCCGACGGCTTCATCCAGATTTTTGGCGAGAACGCTGGGGTGGTGAAGTCGGTGTTCATCCAGAACATTGGCGACAGTTTGCAGCTCAACGGGGCCGGTACGGGAGTCAACATCCAGCTTTTGGGAGCGTTTGAGACTTCGATTCTGAACGGGACGTCGCTGGGGGTGTACGACACCGCCAACGCCAAGCGGCTCTACATCCGGCACGATGGCACGCGAGTGCTCTTTTCTACGTCCGGGACCAACGCGGGTGGGATGGCCTTTCGCCCGGTGGCCAACTTGACCAACGCCTTCCAATTCCAGGTGGCAGGCGGGGCCACCACAGTCATGAATATTGATACGACGAATCAGCGGGTAGGCATCGGCACCACCAGCCCGCAAGGCAAGCTGCATGTAGTGGGGGTAAGCGGCGGGCTGGTGATTCAGGACACGGCCACCAGTCCCAACCTCATCGGGGGCTTCAGCGGGAACTCGGTGAGCGGGGGAGTCGTGGGCGCCACCATCGGCGGTGGGGGTGAGACTGCGTCCACCAACGAAGTAACCGTCAACTTTGGGACCGTGGGTGGTGGAGAGGCCAACACCGCCAGTGGGCTGCACGCCACGGTAGGCGGCGGCAGCGGGAACAGCGCCAATAGCGAGAAGGCGACCGTCAGCGGCGGCAGCGGGAACAGCGCCGTCGCCTTCGGCTCCACCGTGGCCGGCGGCAACAACAACGTCGCCGGCGGCAATTCCGCGTTCATTGGCGCCGGCGTCTCGAACGCGGCCACCGGAGAAAGAGCGGTCGTCCCGGGCGGTGTCTTGAATGCGGCCAGCGGTATCACGAGCTTCGCGGCCGGCCGCCGGGCCAGGGCACTGAACGACGGCGCTTTCGTCTGGGGCGACTCCACCGACGCCGACATGGCATCCAGCGCGGACAACCAGTTTATCGCTCGCGCCGCCGGCCACTTCTTTTTCCAATCCGACAGCACACTCGACGACCAGGGTGGTTTTATCAACACTTCCACCGGCGGCTTTCTCTCCACCGGCGGCACCTGGACGAACGCCTCCGACGGCAACGCCAAAGCCAATTTCGTGGAGGTGGATGCCGGGGAGGTGCTGGCGCGTCTGGCGGCCGTGCCCATCAGGAGGTGGAACTACAAAGTGGAAGATGCGGGCGTCCGCCATCTGGGACCGACGGCGCAGGACTTCTACATCGCCTTTGGACTGGGCACCGACGACAAGCACATCGCTACGATAGATGCCGACGGGGTGGCGCTGGCGGCCATCCAGGCACTCTACCGGCTGGCTCAGGAGGAAGAGGAGCAGCTTCGGCAGCAGGCGCGCGAACTGGACAGGTTGCGGGCCGAGCTGGCGAGCCTGCGGGCTGAGCTAGAGGAAGCCAAGCGGGTGCTGGCGCAGGTGGCGAATCAACTCCCCGCGCAGCGCGCCCAGCAGTAAGAGTTTGTTTCCGGCTGCCCCCAAGAACTTCAGCCTTCGACTGCGCTCAGGCCAAGGGGGCTAAGCCCCCTGAATTCAATGCTGCGCCTTCGTGGGTCGCGGTTGAACCGCGACCCACAAAGCAAGGAGGCAAGGCGGGCAGAGATGACAGACAAGAATGTCTGTCCTACCAACAGATATTTGTTTTTGCGAGATGCAAAAGGCCGGCGAGGAATTCCGAAGGCAGAATTCGTCGCCGCTACCAGCCCAGAGAGGCAAGGGGTAAACCCTTGCCCTACCCGACCTAACAGCGGGAGGGGGCAAGCCCCTCCCCTACACACACTGGCTCCTCGGAGAGGCTGCCGCCGCAGCGGCTAGTCTTTGGCCGCGAGGGCTTTTTTCAGGTTCATCGCCAGCTCGGGGGCCAGCTCGGTGATTTCCATGCCCTCGTGGACAATGAGCTTGCAGGAGAGCGCCTGGCGGGAGTCGTCCTGAACCCCCGGGACGCGGAAGCTGATGCGGCAGTACTGGCACTCTTGATTCCAACAGAAGCGCCCGTAGGGGATGGTCTCGGGGCTCATATACTGAAAGCAGCGCAGAAGCATATTTTTTTCGGGGACGTCGCAGGTCTTCCCCATCACCTTGATGCGCACCAGACGGTCAAAAGGACGGAAGGGACTGACGCCCACGGGGGCCTCCACAGAGGGGAATGAAACCACAGATTCACACGGATACACACGGATTTTTAGAAGCACAGAGAGGCAGGACGCGCCCGCGGCCAGGGCTGCTACCCACCCGGGACTAGCACGACTCTTTTTGGCACGGCTCCCTTCGACTACGCTCCCTTCGACTTTGCTCAGGGTCTAGACGCTCAGGGTCTCCGCTTCGCTCCGAAAAGCCGTGCCCTCCCGGCTGAATAGCTCAATCGTGCTGTGTGAACCGAAAAACTATTCGGGCAGCGTGCCGCCCAGGTAAATTCCGGTCCAGCCGCCGGGCGAGCGGCGCTTGAGCCAGATGACGACATCGCTGCCGGGCTGGAGCTGGCGCTGCAAGCGCGCAAACTCGGTGAGGCGGGTGACGCGCTGGTGGTTCAATTCCATGATGACGTCGCCGCGCACGAGGCCGATGTCGTCGCCGAAGCCTCCCGGCTCGACGTCGCGCACCAGCACGCCGAGGTCGTCGGGCTCGAGCCCCAGGCGCTGGGCGGTGGCGGGGTCGAGCTCTCCGAGCGTCAGCCCCAGAGGGTTGCTGGCTTCTTCTCCCGGTTGCTCGCCGGGTTCCCCGCCGGCCAGCTCGGGAAAGACGCGGGTGCGCTCTTCGACGGTGACCGAAGTTTCCTGGCGCTTTTTGTCGCGCAAGAAGACGAGCTTGATTTGCTGGCCCAGCGGCGTGTGGGCCACTTTGTTCACCAGGTCGTCGCCGACGTGAACGGGGGTCGAGTCCACCTGGGTGATGACGTCGCCGCGGCGCAAGCCGGCTTTGGCCGCGGGCCCGCCGGAAACCACTTCGTCCACCACCACGCCGTGCTCGGCCCCCAGGCTGCGCAGCACGGCCGGGTTCTCGCTAGTCGTGGTGCGAAAGCGGATGCCGATGGAGCCGCGCACCACGCGGCCCTGCTTCACAATCTGGTTGTAGACTTCCAAGGCGACGTTCGAGGGCAGGGCAAAACCCACTCCGGCGTAGGCGCCCGAGGTAGAAAGAATGGCGGTGTTGATGCCGATGATTTGCCCGGAGAGATTCACCAGCGGGCCGCCGGAATTGCCGCGGTTGATGGCGGCGTCGGTTTGAATGAAGCGCTGGAACTGGCCCTGGCCGATTCCCTCGCGCCCTTTGTAGCTGATGATGCCGGCGGTGACGGTGGCGTCGAGGCCGAAGGGACTGCCGATGGCCAGCACCCAGTCGCCCACTTCGGCGGCGTCGGAGTCGCCCAGGGG
>CAYTXK010000224.1:2440-3987 GCA_964441645.1 uncultured Acidobacteriota bacterium | reverse complement strand
GGTGCCGGGGGCGGGAATCGAACCCGCGACCTAGGGATTATGAGACCCTCGCTCTGCCACTGAGCTACCCCGGCAGCAGCAATCTTTCGATGGTACGGCAGCCCCGCAAGGGTGTCAACGCGGCCGCCCCGCCCGCCGCGGAAAAGTTTTCTACCGAGGAAACTTACGGAGAGAAAACTACATCTGAATACGAGAGGTTGTGAGAGCGATAATAGTGGCGGACTAGGGAGGCTCGAGGCCAATGAAGCTTACCTGGGACAGTATCCGAACCAACCTGATCGAGTACCGCCTGCCGCCTCATCTCGAAAGGCTGCTGCGCTGGGTCGAGCGGCACCCGCAGGCCGTGCTGGCTGGCGCGCTCATCGTTTTGATGGCGCTCGCCCTCACGCAGGCCCCTTCCGAATCAGCCGAACCGGACACCTACAACGGCGAAACTCCTCTGTTCGTCTAGCCCCGCGCTGACCCTAGTTCACCCGCAGAGTTAGCGTTATCTCTTTACTTTGGCTTCCAGTGCTCGCGGTCACTCGCAGTGTGTGCAGGCCGCTGGGGATGCCCTTTAGCTGGACGCTCCTTGCCGGCGTAGCCCCGCCGCCGCACGATAGACTCAAAAGACACAACAGCAGAACAGCGAACAACGGGGCGGGCAGAGCGCGCAGTCGAGGAAAGCGCCTCAGCGGTTTGACGGCCATCAAGGTGACCAAGAGCGCAACGAGTAACAGAAGACCGGGGAGTGCCTCCCAATCCCCTTTTGGCGCTTTCAGCCTCGGCACCAGCAGGGAGAGCGCTTCCGTGGCGACATCCAATGTGGCATCGGCTGCGGCTTGTCCGTCTACGCTGACCGTAGCGGGTGAAAAGACACAACGAGCGCCGGGGGGCAGGGACGTGCACGCCAGCGCGACGGTCAAGGGATTTCCGCCGGGCACGAGGGTCAAGAAAAATGTGGCAGTTTCGCCGGCGGTAATGCTCGCGGAAGTCGGCATGCCCGGCGGAACCGAAAGGCAAAAATCTCCCGGAGCGGCTAGTGTCATCGCCGGTGCCGCATTGGAGTAGGAAGACTCGCCGGCTAGGTTGTAGGCCCGAACACGGTAGACATAGGCCGCGCAGGGAGCCAGGGCAGAATCCGCATAGGCGGTGCTATTCGCTGGCATCTCGGCAATTTCCGTGAAGCCCACGCCGTCGGTCGAGCGCTCGAGCAAGAATCCTTCCTCCTCCGAAGAATTGTCCGTCCAGTTGAGTTCGGTCCGGCCCTGCGTTTGGGGCACTGCCACAAGGTCGAGGGGTCTGGAAGGCGCATTCCCGCGAGTCGCCTCGATTCTCACGATTTGGCCCACGGAGGGCACGCCTTGGCCGTTAAGCAGGAACAGCATGTAGTGGCCGGGAGGGCAGAGGTTGGGATCAACAGGAGCCGTAACGTTGATTCCTTGCTCGGTGGCTGCGAAAGTCAGAAAGTTGATGCGTTGGTTTTGGTCAAAGTGGTGGGTCACGGCCGCCAGTCGAATCCACGTGACTTGGGCAATGTCTCGCCCCTGGGGCGTCCCCACAAAAAA
>CAYTXK010000224.1:966-2430 GCA_964441645.1 uncultured Acidobacteriota bacterium | reverse complement strand
TTGGCCGTAGGTAACCGCTTTCCGCACCGAGGTGATGGCGGGCCGCGGGCCCTGGAAGAGGTAGGGGGGGGAAAAAATCTCCGCGCTGGGTTGCGTCGGTGTAGAGTCTCCTCCTGTCGAGAGGATCCTGCCGTCGGGCAAGAGTAGGGCGACCGAGTGATGGCCTCGATACACGACACTGCTGGCCATGGTCATCCAGGTCTCAGTCGCTGGAGTCCAGAGTTCTGCCTGAGGCACGGCCCCCTCCGGCTCATCCCATCCAGCCGCGCTGGTGCCGCCGGTGATGAGCACCGTGCCATCGGGCAGCAAGGTGCCGTTCATGTTCCGTCTCGGATGAGCTAGAGGAGCCACGGTCCGCCAGAACGGAGAAGCCCTCGTCAGGTCCATGACTTCTGCGCTGGCAGTCGGTGGATCTCCACCTCCCACAATCAGGACCTTCCCCGGTTCGTACATGACGGACGTGCCCTCCAGCCGCGGGCCAGCGTGACTAAACATCGCGGACGATGACCAGGCTCCCGTTCCCGACACGTCCAGCATTCTTGACACTTCGGTGGGGCCGGCATAGAAGACCTTTCCGTTGGGAACCACAAACATCCACGGGTAAAGGTATTGACTGCGCAGGGCTGTGCTGAGCGGGCGCCAACTGCCGCTGGCAGGCTGCCAGACCTCGGGAAGTCGGTTTACCGTCACGGGATCGATAAGCCCTGAGGTGACGAGTACTTCCCCGGTCGGCAGTGTCGTGTTGGTGGGGTACCATCGTCCCACAGCCATGGGAGAGAGTGGAGTCCAGGATTCTCTGAAGGGGTCAAAGAGGCTCGCCTTGGGCTCCCCCACCAGATCACTCACATGCCCTCCGGCGACCAACACCCGGCCGTCGCTCAGCAGGGAGTGACCAGAGCAGTGTATGTCGTATCCAGGTGACTCCAACAAACCAAAACTGTTTGTTTTGGGATCCCACAGGTAATGACCGAGTTCTCCCGTGACTTCCTCATACGGCGCTGACCAGAACAGAACCTTACCGGTGGGCAGCAGAATCGCATGAACTACCGCCGCGGGCCACGGTTCCACGGCCGACCACTCGCCGACCACAGCCGGGTTGCTTTGCGCACCTGCGAGGGCAGGCAGGCACAGCAAGAGGACTATCAGCAAAAGAAACGTGAAACCCTGATGCCGCCGCGTCGAAGACAGACCGATCCTTCCGAGATTCATAACCACTCCCCGGTCGGGTTCCCCTGCGGCGGGTCCCAACCCATCTCGGCGGCGGCTGGCTCAGCTTCCTAGACTCTCCAAAGCATTCTTCGTACCACTTAAGTCGCCCTGCAACGCCTTGACCCGTAACGGGTTATCGCTCGTTCAAAAAGGAGCCTCCCCAATTTGTTCCCAAAGCAGGACAAAGTGCGATTTTGGGGGGACGACTTGGAATGATTTGCTGAAGAGAAAGAGAGTCAGCCTGGGGCTACCTCA
>CAYTXK010000224.1:0-956 GCA_964441645.1 uncultured Acidobacteriota bacterium | reverse complement strand
TGCCGGGAGCTTGATTCATCCCCGCTACTCCGGCAGGGTCTTCTGGAAAAGGGCGGCCAACTTCAGGTAGCAGTTTTCGTCTACCTCGGTCTCGTTTTGGACAGCGTAAATGGTTAGGGCCAGGCTCCCCAGATTCGAGCCAAGGCGGGAGAGCAGGTGGCCGACGTCATACAGTCGGCCGAAACGGTTGCCATAGCCCTTCTGGGCATAAATAATCGCGTCCGAATCGAAGGCAAGGCCGCTGTGCGAGACCACCGGGTCGGTGTAGATGACGTAACGGCTGGAGAGGTAAAGCGGCAGGATGCAGAGCTGGCCGCCCGGGCGCAGCACGCGGGCGGCTTCGCGGAGAAAAGCGACGTCGGTGTCGCCCTCGAAGTGTTCAAAGGAGCAGTGAAGGGCCATCTTGGTGGCAAAGCCGTCGGGGAGGGGCAGGCGGGCGGCGTCACCGCCGATGCGAGCGTCTTTGATACCGGCGGGAAAGGTTAGATCCTGGCGGTAGGTTTGGCAGCCGACGATTCGCTTGTAGACGTCGGGGGCGGGGGAACGGCCACTGGCGATGTCGAGGTAAACGTCGTCCGGGCTCAGCGCCAGCAGCTTGGCGGCCAGGTAGTGCTCAAGGGCTTTTTCGAAGAAGTACGGAGCGCGGCCGCCGGCATAGTAGTCAGGGAAGCGACGGTATTGGGCCCGGTCGAGATAGGCCCGGAAATCCGCCACGTCAATGCGATAGTCCACTAGGGCGACGCCCGCCTCGCGCAACTGGGCCAGTATTTTTTCGTGTTCCACTTCGCTTTTGTCTTGGGGCGCGATTTGCTTCGGCTCGGGCAGGGCAGCGTAGTAGTGATGCCACAGGAAAGTTTCTTTGAATTTGCGCAGGAAGAAGGGCGGGACCCGTTCGGGATGACGGAGCGCGTTCACTACCCTGTGGAGGAGGAACCCCATCGTGACTGGCAACTAGG
>CAYTXK010000223.1:0-4006 GCA_964441645.1 uncultured Acidobacteriota bacterium | reverse complement strand
ATTTCGACCCCGTTGCTCTTTCGATTACTCGACCAGCGTGGCCGGTTTCCCCGGCTGCGACGCGGTCTCGCCGCAGGAGATTCTTTTCCTCGATTGCGACATCGTGATTCCCGCCGCTATTGAGAATCAGATTACCAGCCACAACGCCCACCGCGTGCGCTCGAGCGTCATCGTCGAAGCCGCCAACGGCCCCACCACCGCCCTGGCCGATGAGATTCTCGAGGAGAAAAAGATTCATATCGTGCCCGACATTCTCGCCAACGCCGGCGGCGTAACCGTGAGCTATTTCGAGTGGGTGCAGGACCGCCAGGGGTACTTCTGGCCGGAGGCGCAGGTCAACCAGCAGTTGCAGCAAATTCTGGAGTCGAGCTTCGACGACGTCAGCGCCTACGCCGACCGCCACAATGTTTCCCTTCGCATCGCCGCCTACATGCTTTCCATCGACCGCGTCGCCTTCGCCCTCAACCTCCGCGGCCTCTACGCCTAACAGGTCTGGGCCATGCGCCCCCTAACAGCAGAGGAAATTCCCCGTGCCCGCGAGACGGCTCATCGTCTCTGGCACAGGGTTTGGTTTATACAGTTCTTGGGGTTTCTCCCCCTGATTTGTTTTTCCGTGCTTGTGTTGTGGCCTGAAACCGGTTTCCAGTTGTGGGAAGTGTTCGTCTCGCTGCTTGCGTTTGTCTTGGCGCCAGCGATGAGCTTTCCGGTCGTGTGGTGGGGCTACCGGCGTTGGGTGACTTCGAAGCTGATGTTGTGGAAGGACAAGCAGAGCAGAAGACGGGGAAGGTCTATGACCGTTTTCGCTGGCGGTCCTTGTTACGCCCCAGGACGCACGTGGTCTGGGCAGAGGGAATCGACCTCCCTATCGGCTTGTGCATCGACGAAAGAAAGTTCGGAACCATTCATGTGAGCGACCATATCGGTGTCGACTACTTGCCCCGTACTGGGATTGTGTTAGAGGTTCGTAAGCTAACGCCCAGCAGGTAGCGGCGAGGAAGGCCGCAGCCTTCCTCGTCGGCCTTTTCGTTCTTGCAGAAGGAGGCGGCTATGCGCGCGCCAGACCACCATAAAGAAGCGCCAGGGGAGTTCACGCGGCGAGACTTTCTGGTGCGAGCGGGGGCAGGGGGTCTCGGCGCCGCTTTGGCGGGCGTTGGGCTGGACTTTCACCTGAGCGCCGCCGTAGGCTTGGCTCCGCCCCCAACGGCGGCGAAAATGCCAGAGGAGCTTCATTTCCAGTCGGCCACGGCGCTGGCCAAAGCCATCCGCACGAAGAAAGTCTCCTCGCTCGAAGTGGTCGAAGCCTGCTTGAAGCGCATCGGGGCGGTGAACCCGAAGTTGAACGCCGTCGTGCAACTGACGGCGGAGAAGGCCCGCGAGGAAGCTCGGGCCGCCGACGCCGCCCTGGCCCGTGGCCAATCCCAAGGCCCGCTCCACGGCGTGCCGATGACCATCAAGGACGCGCTCGACACCACCGGCGTGGTCAGCACCGGCGGCACCAAGGGTCGCGCCAACTTCATCCCCGCTCAGGACGCCACCGCCGTGGCCCGGCTGCGAGCCGCCGGCGCCATCCTGCTCGGCAAGACCAATGTCCCGGAGTTGAGTTGGGCCTTCGAGACGGACAACCTCATCTATGGGCGGACGAACAACCCCTATGAGTTCTCGCGCACGCCGGGCGGGTCCAGCGGCGGCGAGGCGGCCATCATTGCCGCCGGCGGCTCGCCCTTCGGGCTGGGCAGCGACGCCGGCGGCAGCATCCGCCTGCCGGCGCACTACTGCGGCATAGCCGGCCTCAAGCCCACTTCGGGGCGCGTGCCCCGCACCGGCCACTTTCCGCCGTCGGGCGGAATGACTGACTCGATGTGGCAAGTGGGACCGCTGGGGCGGTTTGTCGAGGATCTCATCTTGGTGCTTCCCATCATCGCCGGCCCCGACGGGCGCGACCCGGCCATCGCGCCCGCCCTGCTGGGCGATCCTCGCCTGGTGAATCTCAACAAGCTGCGCGTGGCTTTCCACACTGACAACGGTATCCTGGCGGCCGACGCCGCCACCGCGGCCACGGTCCGCCAGGCGGTCAAGGCCCTCTCGGACTCGGGCGCCCAGATCGAGGAAGCGCGGCCCACGGGAATTGAACAATCGCGGGAACTGGCCGAAGGCCTTTGGGGTGCTGATGGCGGTGCCGGCCTGCAAGAACTGCTGAAAGCCGCCAGCACCACTGAACTCTCACCGCTGCTCGAGCAGTCGCTCCGGGTGGACGGCCTGACACCCATGTCGGGCCCGCAGTTGGCCGCGCTGCTGTTTCGCTGGGACCAGTTCCGCAGCGAGATGCTGGGGTTTATGGAGAAGTTCGATTTGATCCTCTGTCCGGTGAATGCCTATCCGGCGGCTGCGCACGGGATTACCTTCGTGGAAGGCCACCTCAATGCCTTCAGCTACACCTATACCTACAACCTTACCGGCTGGCCGGGCGCGGTCGTGCGTGGCGGGGCTTCGCCCCAGGGTCTGCCCATCGGTGTGCAGGTAGTGGCGCGTCCCTGGCGCGAGGACGTCGCCCTCGCCGTAGCGCAGCACCTCGAAAGCGCCCTGGGCGGCTGGCAGCCTCCTCCTCAATTCCTCGGGCTTTAGCCCGAGGAATTGACCCCGAGCGCTTCCGCGTCGAGGGGCCTATTCCGAGGGGGCCGCGGGCGAGTCACCGCGGAGAGGGTTCGTCACCCTCGAATCTTCGGACGATGTTCTGGGCTTGTGAATCCGTCGCTTGAGGAAAGCCTTTTCACCCGGCTTGATGGCTCTTGTCTAGCTCGTGGCCCTCTCATCCATCATCTCACTCATCTTCCCCAGTACCTCATTTTGTTTGAGGATACCCTTCTCCTCTAGCAGTTGCATCAAGGCAGCCAGTTGAAGGGAGTGGGTTAGGGCCTGCCGTTCAACACGAACCGGAGCCAGTTTTTCAGTCATTGCCTTCTCACTTTACATTGCACCGTACAGGAGCCCGCGCTCGCCGTTGCCTGTGGGGGGATAGTGGTCCTTTCAATGGAAAATGTCAACTTGTCCGGGGGACAGCGAAGAATACTCGAAGCCCTGCAGGCGGGAAAATTCATCCGCCTAGGTAGGCCGCTGCCTGTCCCGCTTGTCCTGAGGCGGAGCCGAAGGGCTTGCCCTGTCGGAGCATGTTACTCGAGCCAGCAGGGATCACCGCGGCGGACCACACCGCCACGCAGCACTGTGGCATAGACGCCGACGCTGGGCATCGCCTGACCTAAGGGAGCAATCATCACTTTGTTGTGCTGGGCGGCCGCGCGCAGGATCCCTGGGTCAGTGGGCAAGTCCCCCTGAGGCAGAGTCGTCATCACGCAACGTGGGCAGGGGATGAGGACACTGAGGCGAACCTCGTTTCCGATCGCCAGTGTGTGACCCACCCAGGCATTCTCGATGAAGTCTTTCTCGCCAGAGGCAGGCTCAACCACGAGATTTGGACGAAATCTCCGCACGTCAAAGCGCCCTGGGGGATAGAGCTGCTGGAACCTGTCGAGCGTCGCAGTCGTCAACACGTGAATGGCGGCGAAGTCGAAAAATGTGCCGGCTGGTGCGCCCAGAGCCATCGCTTCATCCGTGACCGTCTCCCTATGGGCGAGGCCATCTATGTCCGGCCAGTACTCCTCAAGGCTGGGCGCCTCGGGCGGCGTGGCCATCAGTGTAACCTCGCGGCCGAGTTCGCCAGAAAGGATCTGGTTCAGGTCATCCCGCTCGCTAGTTATCGAGCCGCCATTGAGAAGAGTGATTCGCACCGCCGGAATTCTCTCGCCCGCACGCGGAGGCTCGACGAAAGCAGCCCGGCAGTCGAAAAGCTTTGCCCACTTCCGAGGATTCTTGGCGCTGGCCACCCTTCCATTGGACCTATCCACCAGAGCGTAGGCACGATCTCCGAGCAGCCCCCGCTCGGTAACATCGGAGACATTCAGTTCCTCTCCCATCATCGATTTGACGGGATAGCGCCAGAGAGAAACCACAC
>CAYTXK010000222.1:0-4014 GCA_964441645.1 uncultured Acidobacteriota bacterium | reverse complement strand
CCGCGAGCTCTTGCCCGCCGTGCTGGCGTTCCAGCGGCGTACCGGGCTGCCCGCCTCGGTGGTGGCGGCGCAGGCGATTCTCGAATCCGACTGGGGGCGGTCGCTGCTCGCCCGGCGCAACCGCAACCTCTTCGGAATCAAGGCGCACGCGCGCGGAGCTTCTGTGGCTGTGTATGCGACCACCGAGTATGTCGGCGGCCAGGCGCGGCAGGAAAAAGCGCGCTTCGCCTGCTATGAGAGCTACGACGCCTGCCTCGAGGACTTCGCCCAACTGCTCGCCCGGCCGCGCTACGCTCCGGCGCGCGGGGTGCGCGGCAACCCGGCGGCCTACGCGCGCGAGCTGCAACGCTGTGGCTATGCGTCCGACCCGCGCTACGCTCACAAACTCTCCCTCCTCATCCGCCGCTACCAGCTCGAACAGTACGATCTTGCCCCTGAAGCCGCCTCGCCGTCCGAACGCGCGCAGGTCGCCCCCGGAGCTTGAAACCACCTAGTCCCACAGGAGTCTGCCATGAAACTCGTTCTTTTCCGCTGCACGCAATTCCTGCTCGCCGGCAGGCGCGGTCTCGCCGGTTTGCTGGTCGGCCTGGCGCTGCTGGCGGCCGGCTGCGACGACTTCGAGCGCACGACCTACCGCACGCTCAAGGTCGCCAAAGTCGAATTCGAGCTGCTGCAAGAGCACGCCGCCCGCGGTTATCTCGACGGCCGTCTGACGCAGGAGCAGTGGGATCGTTTCGCGGTGGCCGGCAACCGCTTCATCGCCGCCCACACCCTGACGGCCGACCTGATGAAGGCCTACCAGCAGGCGCGCCGCGCGGGCGATGCCGCTGCGCCCTCGCGCGAGAATATCCGCCGGCAAGTAGAGGCGGTGCTGTCGCAACTGCCGCCGCTGCTCGGCGATCTCGAGATGCTGCTGGTCTCCTTCGAGCCGCCAGCGCCAGGCCCGCCGCCGCCGCCGCGCTGACCTCTCTGCACCTCTGCGGTGAGCTCTTGCTGTTGTTCTTTTAGGAAAAGGAGACGCCTATGGCCATAACCAAACGCGACGTGGTTAGCTGGGCGGAATTGCTGCAACTCATCGCGCAGATGGCGCTGGCGGCGGTGGCCGCGCTGCGCGATGACGACCCGGTGGACTTCGACGCCGTCAAAATCTCTCTCACCCCGGAAGAGGCTCTGCGCCGTGCCCGCGAACGAAGCGCCGCTCCCCCCGAGCGAGAGTAAACCCGCGAAGGGCCAAAGCCAGTCCCAGCAGGGGAGCCACCGCTACCTGAAGGCGACGTTGGCGGGGGGCGCCGGAGGACTGGCGGCGCTCTTGGTCTTCCTTCTCGAGCAGCGGCCGGAGCTGGCGCAACTGCTGCTGGAACGGGTGGTGATCGCCTGGGGACCGCAGTTCGTCATTGTTCTCATCCTGCTCGGGTTTCTTTATTTGTTGAGCGACCGCTACGCGCCGCGGCTCATCGAGGCGCAAAACGAAACGGCGCTGGCCCTGCAAAACCTGGCGCGCTCGGTGGAGCAACTGGCGACCCGGGATGACGCCTTCCGCCGCGAGCAGGACGTGCTGCTCAACCATGTCGCCCGGCGCGTCGACGCCCTGCACAAATTGCTCGAGAGCCACCATCGCGCCCTCAACGGCCACCTCAAGCGATTGTCCAATGGCGGCCGCGGGCGAAAGTCCCGGCGTGCAGTTTAGCCGCCTGTCCAGGCCACTGGCCCCCTTGGCCTGCTTGCCCTGAGTTCGAAGGGAGCGAAGCCGAAGGCTGCCACTGGGTCCGAAGGGGTCCGAAGGAAGGGGGGCCTTTCTTCTTGACAGAGGAAAGCCGGGGGGAGTAGCGTCGCGCCATTACCGCCCAGGGGGTTCGCGCGCCGTCTTCTGCTCGGAAATTCACCGCTAAGGCAGTCGCGGGGCTTCGGGATGCAGCGTCCCTCCGCCGGCTCTTATCACGGGAACGGGAGCACCCGCGCTAACGACAAGTTCGACTTGTCCCGCCTTGCAGACGGGATTGAAGAAGAGCAAGTAGAAGGCTACTCAGCCTGGGTAGCCGATAGGTGGGCTGGCGGCTGCCTCCCCGACCGGGGTCCTACGACCCCACCCGTTCCGACTCCACTACACGCCTTTCTTCCCTTGACGCCAATTGTTTATGTGCTTAGAATCCACGCGATTGTAGCGCCTGTACAGGGTACAGGTTGGGTTTCCAGCACCTGCAATTCGGGTCTTGCTCGGGGGGTTCACTTCCTGTTGGTTGTCGTGTCTTCGGTTCTTCTCGCTGTTGGCTCCCCGGCCAGTCCGAAAGGATCCCCGCACCACGGAGCAAGTTTTCCTCGATGAGGAGCTACCCCGTTGCGCGTTAGCTTTTGGGGGGTGCGCGGCTCGATGCCTGCCGCAGACCGCGACACCTGTCGCTACGGCGGCAACACGCCCTGCCTTGAAGTCCGCGCCGGCGAGCAGCTCCTGATCCTCGACGCCGGCACCGGCCTCCGCGAGCTGGGCCGCACGCTGCTCAGCGAGCTGGTCACGCCCGGGCTGGCCGCCGATGTGCTCTTGACCCACTACCACTGGGACCACGTTCAGGGGCTGCCGTTTTTCGAGCCGCTCTTTCAGCCGGGCAACAGCTTCCGCTTCCTGGGGCCGCGCTGGGCGGAGCAAGGCGGTAAAGAAAACGGTGGCGTCCGCGGAGCCTTCGCGGCGCTGTTTGCGCCGCCGTTCTTTCCCGTTCCCGCCGACAAGTTGCCCGCCGCCTGCCGCTTCCAAGAACTCGATTGGGTGAATGACTTCACTCTGGGCGAGGTTCATGTGCGCACCTGCCGCACCAATCATCCCCAGGGCGCGCTCGCCTATCGCCTCGAGCACGAGGGCGTGGCCATTGTCTACGCCACCGACCACGAGCCCGGCAACGCCGATGCTGACCTCGCCTTGCGGCAACTGGCCCGCGGCGCCCAGCTTCTCATCACCGATGCCCAGTACGATCCCGAAGACCTGCGCGCCGCCAAAGCCGGCTGGGGCCACGGCTCCTGGGAGGCGGCGGCGCAACTGGCTCGCGACGCCGGCGTGAAGAACCTGGTGCTCTTCCACCACGACCCGCGTCGCCTCGACCACGAGCTCGACGACGTCCTGCTCCGCGCCCGCACCGTCTTTCCCCGCACCTTTGCCGCGCAGGAAGGAATGCATTTCGAGCTCGAAAGCTCCGACACTCAGCTCTGGGCTCGCCGCAGCCGCCTGGGCCAGCGCGTCCCGCTGCCGCTCGCGGTTCAGGTGGAGGCCTCCGAGGCCGGCAGCCGCATCCGCCACGACGCGCGCCTGGAGAACCTTAGCTTCCAGGGAGCCTATCTGCTCAGCGCCCGCCACTACGACCTCGAGCAGCCGATTGAAATCGTGCTGCCCATTGCCACTAACGGGCACACCGCCGCCGGAGCGAGCCCCGCCCATGAAGTGCGCCTGCGCGGCAACGTCACCCGCATTCAGCCGCTCACCACCAACGGCGGCTGGGCAGGCGTGGGGATTAGCTTCGCCGAGCCCAGCAGAATCGACGCCGTTGCCGTTCCCACCGACCGCCCCGGCCCCTCCCGAGAGAACTAAGGCCCGCAGTCCGTTTTCGATTGACCTCCGGCGGTGTTTTGGCTAGCGTAGCGGCTATCAGCAGGGTCCCGAATCAAGAGGAGAGGGCTGCTATGCGCGCTTATGTGTTTGTCAACGTTAAGGCCGGACAGGCTAAAAAGCTCGCCCGCCAGATCGCTCAACTGGAAGGGGTTCAGGCCGCCGATGCGTGCTGGGGCATGCCGGACGTTATCGCCGTCGCGGACGTGAAGAACGAGCGCGCCTTAAATGATCTCGTGCTCAACCGTATCGCCAAGACCGCGGGCGTCGAACACACCGACACCCACATCGCCCTCGACTGACGACCATCGGCTGTCCTGATTAGGGATCCGTCCTGCGGCTCACCGCTGGCGCGCCTTTCTCTGGTGCTCCACCAAGCCGGCCCGCCATTCCTCCTCTATCGTGTCGCGGTACACCAGCCAGGT
>CAYTXK010000221.1:0-4016 GCA_964441645.1 uncultured Acidobacteriota bacterium | reverse complement strand
CTTTTGCGGAGTTTGAGCAGCGCGCGAACCAGATCGTTTACGTCTCAGCCACGCCCGGCCCCTACGAGCTGACGAAGTCGGCCGGGGTGGTGGTCGAACAGATTGTCCGGCCCACGGGCTTGATTGACCCGGAGGTGGAAGTCCGCCCGGTGCGCGGCCAGGTGGACGACCTGCTGGAAGCAATCCGCCAGCGCACGGCGCGCAGCGAGCGCGTGCTGGTCACCACGCTCACCAAGCGGATGGCCGAGGACCTGGCGCAGTATTACTCCGAGGTCGGGGTGCGCTGCCGCTACCTGCACGCCGAGATTGACACGCTCGAGCGGGTGCGTATCCTGCGCGACCTCCGCCGCGGAGGCTTCGACGTCTTAATCGGCATCAACCTGCTGCGCGAAGGACTCGATCTGCCGGAGGTTTCCCTGGTCGCCGTGCTGGACGCCGATAAGGAAGGCTACTTGCGCTCGAAGACCGCGCTCATCCAGACCATGGGGCGGGCGGCGCGGCATATCCGCGGCAAAGCCCTTCTCTATGCCGACGTCATCACGGAATCCATGCGCGCAGCGCTGGAGGAAACCAGCCGGCGTCGCGCCATCCAGATGCGCTACAACCAGGAGAACGGGATTACGCCGGAGAGCATCGTCAAGCCGGTGGACATGGCGCTGGCTTCGATTGTCGAAGCCGACTACGCCACGGTGCCGCTGGAAGAGACGGAGTTTGACGAGTTCGCGAGCGAAGAGCAGTTGCGCGAGGTGATTGTCAAGCTGGAAGAGAAAATGCGCGAGGCCGCCAAGAGCTTCGAATTCGAGCGCGCCGCCCAGCTCCGCGACCGCCTCCGGGTGCTCAAGCAGAAAGACATCGGCGGATTTTTTGCGCCGGCGGTGCTGCCCCGCGAGTCCATCGCCGGCCTGGTGGGCGTGGCAACATCGGCGGAGGAGTCCGCGCCCCAGCCGCGCCGGCGCGGGAAGCGCCGCCCCGCCAAGCGGTCTTAGGTTTCTCCCGCGAGCTTCAAACCTGGCCCTTGCGTAGTTCTTCGATCGAATAAAAGGTATCGCGCCAGAGGACGCCGCCGCGCCAGAGTGTGACGATCATGGAACGCAAAAGGATGTAGCCGCAGAGCACCGCGCCCAGCGGGTGCGTCAAGCCGTAGAGGGGCGAGAGCCGCAACTGCAATGCCGCGTAGGCTTGCACGGCCACGGTTGTCGCCACGGCCACGCCGGCGAGCCACTGAGCTGTCTCGCTCCCGAGGGCGAGGGCGCAGAAAGGGAGTAAACTCATCGTACTGAGGAGCAAAAGATTGCCCAGGGTCTCGATCACGCTGTAGTGCAGAGCAGCAAAGGTATTTTTGGTCAGCCCGCGGATGATGTTGCTGAGCCCGTGCTGCCAGCGGACGCGGAGGAGGTCTTCGCCGATCAGGACGCCCGAGCGCAGGCCGGCGCGCTTGACGAGATAGCCGAGGCGCACGTCGTCCACCACTTCCAGCGCCAGCCGTTTGTGCCCGCCGATGCCGTTGTAGGCCGAGCGCCGCAAAAGCTGGAACGAACCCACGCCCATGTAGGGCCAGGCCCGCGGATCGCTTACCCGCCAGGGCTGGAAGCGCAGGTAGAACCCGAGTATCCAGTAACTGACGAAGGTCTTTTCCCAGAAACCTTGAAGCTCGATGTCGGCGAAAATTGTCAAATGATCGAGCTGGTTTTGCCGGACATAGGTGACGGCGCGGCGGAGCACCGAGGGATGGAAGCGCACATCGGCGTCGGTGAAGAGCAGCCACTCGCCACGCGCGCGCTCAGAAGCCACGTGCAGTCCATGAGTTTTGCCGAGCCAGCCGGGCGGAAGCTCGGTGAGGTGGATGACCTTCAGTCGCGGGTCGCGCTGCGCGAATTCCTGGAGGATTTGCGGGGTCGAGTCGCGGGAGCGGTCGTTGACGTAAACGACCTCGTAGTCTGGGTAGTCGAGCCCGAGCAGTGTGGGCAGCGCCTGGGGCAGTTTTTCTTCTTCGTCGCGCGCGGCGACGAGGATGGAAAGGCGCGGGCAGTCAGTGTCCGGCGCGGGAGCGATTTCCTCCAGCCGCTTGAGGCTGGCCACGCCGCGGAGCAGGAGAGCGAGGGCGCCGATCCACCCCAGCGCCACGAGACCGAGCAGAGCTGTCCACAAGGGCGCCAGTTTTTTCTCCTTCGCGAGCGGGAGCGGCGCGTTAGTATAGCATTCGCTATGCCGACGACTTATAACGCTAGAAAAGCTAGCGCGCAGTCCAGAGGACGTTGCGGTCAATCTGTTTGAGGGTAGGCGTGCCGCAGAGGGCCATGGCAGCCTCGAACTCGGTGAGCAGCAGGCTCACCACGCGCTCGACCCCTTCAGCCCCATTCACGGCCAGGCCCCAGAGATAAGGCCGGCCGATCAACACCGCTTTGGCGCCGAGGGCCAGCGCCTTGAGCACGTCGGTGCCGCGGCGCACGCCGCCATCCATAAGCACCGGGATGCGACCTTCGACCGCTTCAATGACCGCGGGCAGCGCTTCGATGGTGGCGGGCGTGGTGTCGAGGTTGCGCCCACCGTGGTTGGAGACGAGAACGGCGGACGCCCCGTGCTCGGCCGCCAGCCGCGCATCTTCCGGCGCCAGGATTCCTTTCAGCACCACGGGCACTTTGGCGAAGGAGTGAATCCAGTCCACGGTCTCCCAGGTGAGCGTGGGGTCGAGGATGACGCTGTAAATTTCGCTAGTGCTCAGGTGACCAGTGCGCGGCAACATAGCAGTCAGCGCTTTCAGGTTTTCCATGTCCATCCCGGGCGGCAGGCTGAAATGGAGGCGTTTTTCGCGGTCACGCGTGCCAGCCACCGGCGTATCCACGGTGATGCAGAGCGCGCGGCAGCCGGCGGCCTCGGCGCGCTGGACGAGGTCGCGCGTGAAGACGCGGTCGGGCTGAACGTACAACTGGAACCAGAGGGGCTTCGCGGCGGCTTGAGCGATTTCTTCAATGGCGGTAGTGGCGAAGGAGCTGACGACGAAGGTGGCGCCGGCTGCGCCCGCGCCCCGGGCGGTGGCCGCTTCGCCCTGGGGATGAACCAGCTTGTGGTAGGCGGTGGGCGCGAGCAGGATGGGGAAGTCGAGGGTTTGGCCGAAAAGCTCGAGGCGGGTATCGAGGCGGCTGACGTCGCGCAGCACGCGCGGCTTGAGGCGCAGGGCGCTGAAGGCGTCGCGGTTGCGCCGGATGGTGATTTCGTCGGCGGCGCCCCCGGCGATGTACTCGTAGGCCATCGAGGAGACGCGCTCGCGGGCCAGCGGCTCGTACTCCAGCAGATTGACCGGGGAAGGCGCTTCCGCGGGAGGCTCGGCGGCGGAGAAGAAAGCCTCGACGCTGCGGGCCGCGCCGTCGGCGGGGCGGGCGGGAAGGGCAATCATCCCGGCGAGCACACCTACGAGGGTTTCGAGGAGCTGGCGGCGGTCCACGGCGCCTGCATTCTACGCCTCCATCGTGCGGGGTCAAGGCGCAGCATTTTTTCGCGCGCGGCCCGGGGGGCGCGTTATTCTATCCCTCGCCATGGGGAAAACGATTGCCGTGGTGGGCGCCGGGCGGGTCGGGCAGACATTGGCGCGGGCGCTCCGCCGCCGTGGCTACCGCATCGGGGCGGTGGTTACTTCGAGCCCGCGGACGGCACGCCAGGCGGTGCGGTTCATCGGAGCCGGTTCCGCAGCGGCCAACCTGTATTCAGGAATTGCCGCTGCCGACATCATTTTGATTGCGACACCCGATAGTCAGGTGAGCCGTGTGGCACGCGCCCTGTCTCGCCTTCCAGCAAACTGGCGCGGCAAAGTGGTTCTCCACACCAGCGGCCCGCTTTCATCGCGCGAGTTGGCTGTGCTTGCACGCAAGGGCGCGGCCGTCGGCTCACTGCATCCGATTTATCCCTTCCCGCGGCCTCTCAAGGAATTTCCCCCGGGCGTGTTTTTTGGCGTTGAGGGCTCGTTCCGCGCGGTAAAGCAAGCAGCGGCTTTGGCGCGCGCGCTTGGCGGCCAGCCGATG
>CAYTXK010000220.1:0-4055 GCA_964441645.1 uncultured Acidobacteriota bacterium | reverse complement strand
AGGCTGGCAAACTGATCCTGGGGGTAGTCCCCCCGCGCGAACTCATCCCGGCTCAGCACACCGTTGCGGTTGGTGTCCAGGCCGTCGAACACGCGGCTGTCGCCCGTCCACTCGCTGCGCGAGAGGACATGGTTATTGTTGCTGTCCAGGGCGGTGAAGCTATCCTGGCGCCGTTCGTTCGCAGTCCGGTTGTCAGACCCGGTGCCCGGCCGACGGGCGCCGGGGCGAACCTCGTCCCCGGAGAGGACGCCGTCGCCGTTCCAGTCATGGTTGGCAAACGAGCGGTCGTTACCGCGCCATTCGTCGCGGGTGATGATGCCGTCCTGGTTGCGATCACGCCCGCGGAACCTCATCCCGCCTTGCCCGTTCTCGCCCTGCTGTTTTCCCTGTTTCTTTTCGAGCTTGTCCTGAGAATTCTTGCCCTTGTCGCGGTCCGCGTCGGGAGAGCGGCCCTCGCGGTCATCCGCACGTGCGGAGAACTCATCACGGCTCAGCACGCCGTCGCGATTCGTGTCATGGTTGGCAAATGAGCGGTCGTTGCCCTCCCACTCGGCGCGAGTGATGATGCCGTCATTGTTGCGATCCAGGTCGGCGAAGCGGCCCTTCGGCTGGGACTTTTCCGGTTTCGCTTGCTTCGCCTTGTCTTGGCTCCCCTGTGGGGCTTGGGCAATGGCCGGGAAAGCCACGGTCGAGAAAGTGAACGCTAGAAGAACGGAGAGAACGAGGAACTGGTTTTTGCTTTTCATCGAGGTTTTATACCCCGGGGCCTGTTCGAGAGTCAGTTCAGTACCGAACACGCCTCTGTTCAAAACTGCTCACTTGAGTGCAGAGGGGACTACGAGGAGCAATTACAGCACGGGGCCGGTGGAGATTCCTGAGGGGTTCGCGATCGGTACTAGTCGTGCAGGACAACGGTGAGCAGGCCGCTATGGACCTTCAACCCGTGGCTGTAGTCAATAAAGCCCAGCTTCTTGAACTTATTCATGAAATGGCTGACCCGCGACCGGGTGGTGCCGATCATTTGCGCCAAGGTTTCCTGATTGACTCGGGGAAGCACCGATTCGGTTTTGCCTTCCTTGCCAAAATGAGACAGCAGCAGGAGAGCCCGGGCCAGACGCTTCTCGCTGGAGTTGAAAAGCTGGTCGACCAGGTCCGCTTCGAAGCGGATGTTGCGCGACAGCAGATGCGAGACGAACAATTCCGAGAAGTCGTGGTGTTCGTGGAGCAGGCGCTCCACCAGCGGCTTCTCCGTCCTGATAAGAGTGCTGTCAGTCAGTGCGATAGCCGTCGCCATGCGCAGCGGCTGATGGGCCAGGCACCCCTCGCCGAAGAACTCACCCCCCCCCAGAACGCCAACGATGGCTTCCTTGCCCTGCTGGGAGGTAACCGCGAGCTTCACCTTGCCTTCTCGGATGAAGAAGACGGAATCCGCAGGTTCTCCTTGCCTGAAGACGGTGCGGTTCGCGGTGTATTCTGTGACGGTCTTGCCCGTGGAGATTTCAGTGAGGAGCCCGGCCCAATCAACTGGCGAGTTCTTTTTGCGAGCCATAAGAGTCCCTAGAACTAACTTCCTTTCCATCCCCGCCAACTGCCTTTGCGTAGGCGCCATAACAGCCCCATCGGCCAGCTATTGCTAAAACCAGTCCATAGGGGTTCTTGCTGCACCCGCTTAAACATAGATTTCGCTGCCAAAATTATCAATCCGCCCCAGGCTGATTGTTTCGTAGGACCGGGGGAGGGGGGCTTGTAGGTGTTTGCCCTACGCGGAGGCCGGAGAAGGGGTTGCAGGCTGGACGGCCGGCCCCAGTCAAGGCTTCCTCAAGTCACCAGGGCGTTTCGGATCGCGTACCGGATGATTTCGGCGTTATTTTTAACGTCGAGCTTTTGCAGGATCCGAGCGCGATAGGTGCTGATGGTTTTTGCACTGAGTGACAGTTCTGCGGCGATTTCCGTAACGGTCTTTCCCGAGGCAATACAGCACATGACTTCATACTCGCGGTCGGAAAGCGTCTCGTGCGGCGCGCGCGTGGAATCCCTTCCGAGGCCCACGGCCAGTTTTTCGGCCAGCATGGGGCTTACGTATCGCCCCCCGGCCAGGATCTTGCGGATGGCATTCACCAACTCCTCGGGAGCGCTTTCCTTCGTCAGGTAGCCTGCCGCGCCCGCCTTCAGGACACGAACGGCAAATTGGTCTTCCGGGTGAACACTCAGAACCAGAACCGGGAGTTTCGGCCGTGCGGCCTTTACTTCCTTGAGGAGATCCAAGCCGCTTCTTCCCGGTAGGGTGATGTCGAGCAGGGCGACATCCCACTCTTTTTTCGAAATCTGTTCCAGCGCCTGCTGCGCATTGGAGGCTTCTCCAAAGGCGGCCTCGCGGAACTCATCGGAAAGCAGCTCCCGCAAGCCGCGCCGGACAATAGCGTGGTCGTCGACGATGATGACTCGTATCATGGCCTGGCTCCGGATCCCTCCGACGACCGGAGCGGAATCCGGGCGGTGACGCGCGTCCCTTTCCCCGAAGCGCTGGAGATATCCACCCCGCCGCCCAGAATGGCGGCGCGTTCCCGCATACCCAGCAGACCCAGGGATTTCGAAGAGGAGCTTGCCGGATCGAAACCCCGGCCGTTATCGCGTATCAGCAGGACCAGCCCGTCCGGTTGCTTCTTTAGGACCACCTCGGCCCGCGTGGCCCCGGCATGGCGCGCGATATTGGTCAAAGCCTCCTGGAAAATACGGAACAGGGCGGTCGAAACGTCCGGCGCAACCTCTTCCTGGTCGGGCAGCCGGAGCCTGCACCGGATGCCGGTTCGGGCTTGGAATTCCCGGGTCTGCCATTCCAGGGCGGCCGCCAAACCCAGATCCAGAACAGCGGGGCGTAACTCCGTGGAGATCCGGCGAACAGATTGGATGGTGCTGTCGGCCAACTGGAGCGTGGAGCGGAGCCTGCCGAGCAGTTGGCCGTTTCCCGGGGACAGCCGGCCTGCCAGCCAGGAAAGGTCCAGTTTCATCTCGGTCAACGACTGGCCCAGCTCATCGTGGACTTCGCGGGCAATCCTGGTCCGCTCCTCCTCTCGAATGGACCGCGAGCGCGCCGCCAGATTCCGCAACTGCTCGCTGGAAGCCCGCAGCTCCTGCTCGGTACGCTTCACCTCGGACAGGTCGGAAACGATCAGGCAGATAGCCTGCGTCTTCAGGCGGAGTGGGGTCAAGGAGAGCTGGACGGGCACCGGGGCGCCTTTTTGCGACCGCAAACGGGTCTCGCCCCGGCAGTTCCGTTGGGCCGCGCGCCGGAGTAAGGCATTCAGCCGGGCATGGTCGTCGGGCCAAACCAGGTCCTGCAGGGAAGACCCGATGACGCTCTGCAGCCCTGCTCCCAGCAAGCGAGCAAAACGGCGGTTGGCGTGCAACACCGTGTGGTCGCGGCCGAGCACCGCGGCGCCTTCGTTCATCCTTTCCAGGAAAACACGGTAGATATGGTCGGCGCCCTGCAGCGTGAACACCTTCTCCCCGCCTGGGCCCTGCACAACAATGGCATCCACCTCGCCGGAACGAATGGCCTGGAGGGTTTCTTCGGCTTCGCGCAGGCGCTTGACCAATTCCCGGCGCGACCGGGCCGGCAGTTTTTGCGCGGAGCGGCTTTTCTTCCTGTTAGCCAATCTCTACCGCCTCCCCCCAGCTAGTATTCCCGCTTTCTCAGGCCCAGCCCCAAGAGCACATTCTTTTGGTTCGACAGGTCCCGAATGAGCCTTCGCGGCGGGGGCGGGCGCCGCTTAATGAGCGTGGGCACCACCACAATCTGCTCACCCCTGGCCAGATTCGGCTGCTGGTAGACGTCGATGACTTCCAGGTCATACCGATTCTTCAGGTGCTGCTCACAAACCCGCTTGATATTCTTCACCGCTCGCGCCGATTTCAACGTGGATCCGCTTACGTACAAACGCAAGACGTACTTTTTCTGGCGAGAATGAGAGCCGGCCCGCTCCCGTTGCCCGGCCCCTCCGCGTTTCCGCTCTCCTGCCGGGCTGCCCTTTTTCGGGGGCTTCTTCATGCGGGCC
>CAYTXK010000219.1:2058-4064 GCA_964441645.1 uncultured Acidobacteriota bacterium | reverse complement strand
CGCGTTGACTTGCCTCGGGGGCCTGCCTAAGATGCAACAGGCAGGCTTCCTGATGATTGGCAAGACCCTCGGTCACTACCGTATTGAAAGCGAACTCGCAGCCGGCGGCATGGGCGTCGTCTACCGCGCCCGCGACACCCGCCTCGAACGCACCGTAGCCATCAAGTTCATTGGAGAACGCTTTCTGGCGGATGAAGGCGCGCGGGAGCGCTTGCTGCGCGAAGCCCGCCTGGCTTCCGCCCTCAATCATCCGCACATCTGCACCATCTACGAAGTCGGCGAGGCCGACGGCCAACCCTTTATCGCCATGGAGTACGTGGAGGGAAAGCCGTTGAGCAGCCTGGTTCCGGGGGACGGCTTGCCGGTAGAAACTCTGCTTCGCTATGGGACGCAGATGGCTGACGCGCTCGCGCATGCGCACGAGCGCGGGGTCGTGCACCGTGACTTGAAAACGTCCAATGTCGTCATCACCCCCGAAGGCCGATCCAAGGTGCTGGATTTCGGCCTGGCCGTGCGCGAGAGCGGCGACCAATTGGTCGAAGCCACGCGCAGCAGGGTTCCCCTGGCGGAAGCAGGGACTATCGCCGGGACCCTCTCCTACATGGCGCCCGAAGTGTTGCGCGGCGAATCGCCCGATGCGCGTGCAGACATCTGGGCGCTGGGCGTGCTGCTCTATGAGATGGCCGCCGGTGCACTTCCCTTCCAGGGGCGCACGGGCTACGAACTCACGGCAGCGATCCTGCGTGAGCCACCCGCCCCCTTGCCGCCGCGCGTCCCGGCCGGACTGCGGGCCATTGTTCTTCGCTGCCTGGCGAAAGAACCCGGGCAGCGTTACCAACGCGCCGGTGAAATCCGCGCAGCCTTGGAGACGCTCCACTCGGACACGACCATTGCGCCCGCCGTTGCCACTCCCGTCCATACCCGCCGTCGCTGGCTCTGGCCGGTGGCTGCCGGTTTGCTTCTGATTGGCGGGGGGATTTGGTTCGCTGTGATTCGCGGTATCCCGTTCACCATCGGCGTGACGCGAATCGAGTCCCCGCAGGCACCCGCGGAGCCGCGTCTGAGCAATGGCGGGCGGCCTTCCTCCAATCCCGAGGCCAACGAGTATTTCGAGAAAGCACTGCTTTTCATGGGCTGGGGCCATTTCGACCTCCCGAAAGCGCGGCAGATGTTGGAGCGGGCACTGGAACTGGATCCACACTTCGCCGCCGCCCGAGCGGAATACGGGTTCACGCATCTCCTGATGATTAACAGCGGGTACTCCAACGACACAAGTTGGCCCTACAAGGCGGAAGAGGAACTGCGGCGCGCGTTGCAGGAGGACCCTCACTCTGCCCGTGTGCACGCCGCCCTCGCGGCTGTCTATCTCAACCAGGGGCGCAAAGAACTGGTGCCGGGGGAAGTGGAGAAGGCCCTCAAGCTTGATCCGGATATGCTAGACGCACAGATTTGGTTGCTGAATTACTACCAACTAAATGGAGACCGCGCCGCCGCCCAGGCCGTAGCCAAGCAGGTATTGGAGCGCAATCCGGTGTTTTGGCCGGCGCGGATGAATCTCGGAGACATCCTCCGGCAACAAGGCGACATGGCCGGGGCCATCCGGGAGCAGGAGAAGGTTCTCGAGCAGGACCCCCAAAACATCTACGCTATTTCGCTTCTTGCGCGGGTGTACATGGATATGGGGGAGCTGGGGAAGGCCCGCGCGATCCTGGAGCGTGGTCGTCCGGAGGACCGGCGGAATTATCGGACGCGCTCAATTTGGGCACTCTTGTATGTCCTTGAAGGGAAGCGGAAAGAAGCGTTCAAAGAAATGGACGTTGAACTCCTAAAGTATCTCGCAGCCTCTGTCTCGACGACCGTGGAGGCGGCGGAGTTTTACGCTGTACTTGGCGAAAGCGACCAAGCTCTGGAGTGGCTCGACCGGGCGGTGCGCAACGGCGACGACCGCGCCGACTGGTTCCAGCGCGACCCGTTCCTCGCCAACATCCGCAACGAACCTCGCTTCA
>CAYTXK010000219.1:0-2022 GCA_964441645.1 uncultured Acidobacteriota bacterium | reverse complement strand
CGACTCCATCGCCTACAGGCGCGCCCAGCGCAGCCCGTCGCCGAGCCAGCCCACCAAGTAGCTTCCTACATCCACTAGGTGGGTCCAAGGGGAAGGAAGTACTGCGTGCCCTTGACGGGCTCGCTTAGCCGGCGCAGCAGTTCCTGCAAGTCTTCGTGGCGCTCGACGAAATCAATCTCGCTGGTGTTGATGACCAGTAGATTCGAAGCGGTGTAGTGGAAAAAGAAGTGCTCGTAGGCTTCCACAACTTCCTTCAGGTAGGCGTCGGAGAGGTCGCGCTCGCTGGCCTCGCGCTTTTTCTTCAGGCGCTTGCGCAGGATGGCGGGCGTGGCCTGGAGATAGATGACCAAATCCGGCGTCACCAGTTGCGGGCGGAAGAGCTCGAAGTATTGCTGGTAGACGTCGAGCTCGGCGGCGTCGAGCGTGAGGGCGGCGAAAATGCGGTCTTTCTCGAACAGGTAGTCGCAGACCAGCGTCCGCGGGTCATGCTGCAAGGCCAGGTCGCGCAATTGCAGGTAGCGGGTGACGAGAAAGTGCAATTGACACCGGAAGCCCGCCGCCGGCTGCCCGGCATAAAAGTCCGCCAGGTGCGGATTGTCGGTGCGGTCGGCGATCAGCCGCGCGTGCAGCCGGTCGGCCAGAATGCGCGCCAGCGTGGATTTCCCCACTCGCAGCGGGCCTTCCACGGCGATAGTGCGCGGCGGTACGAACTTCGGCTCAGTAGCCATCCACCCCTTCCCCGGACTGCCGCGCATTATACCCGGGAACTTTTTCCGCCGCCGGGCGATTGCAACTGGTGAAAGCACAGCGGCGGCGCGGCCGCCGCATCAAAGATTGGGGAGGAGAGAGAATGCGTATCCGCTGGATTCTGTTGCTGGCCCTGGTGATTGTTGCTGCCGCTACGCTGGGCTCGGCCAGCACCCGCCGCGGGCCCTATGAAGGCATGCGCGGCTGGCAGGTGCACGAGCCGCTGGTCTATTCGAACCTGGCCCTGTTCCCCGTCACTCACCTCGACGGCCACGACAGCAGCGGCTACCTCACACTCGATGAAGGCCTGGCCTCCGGCGAAGTGGAAGTCACCGAGCTGGGCGCGGGGCTCATCCGGCGCCGCCCCGGCCAGCCGCCGCCGACTTCCGCTCAGGTCAATACTTTGACACTCATCAACCACTCCAAGAGAGCTTTGCTGCTCCTGGCCGGCGAAATCGTCACCGGCGGCAAGCAAGACCGCGTGATTTCCAAAGACCGCATCGTCCCGCCGGGCGTTGATCTGCCCCTGGATGTTTTCTGCGTCGAGCCGGGGCGCTGGACCGGCGCCTCGCTGGCCTTCGAAGGCAAGAGTTTTATGGCGGCCCCGCATCTCCGCGAAAAAGCCGCGGTGGCCAAAAACCAGCAGGAAGTCTGGGACGCCGCCGGCGCGCTCCGCAGCCGCGTGGCCGCAGGGCTGCCGGCCGCCCAGGCCGGCGCCGCCGAGGCCGACTTGAACGCTTCTTCGAGCTACGCGCAGCTCGAGCGCTCCGACGCACTCAAGGGCCGCATTGACCAGGCCAGCAACCGCCTGCAGCGCGACTACGAGCGCGCCCTGCGCGAAGCCTTGCGCGGGAAGAAAGTTGTCGGGGTCATCGTAGCCATCAATGGCGAAGTGGTCTGGGCCGACCTGTTCGCCGACCCGGGGCTGTTTGAGCGCTACTGGCCCAAGCTGCTGCGCAGCTATGTGGTCGAGGCCTTGAGCGTGCCGGTGGTCGAGCACGCCCAGGCCGGCGTGGCCGCGGCGGAGAAATTCTTGCTCGAAAGCCAGGGCCGCGAAATCATGGAGACCGAGCCGGGCGAGTACCGCCTGCGGCAGGTGGACCATCCCCGTTACAACATCTTCGAGCTGGCCTCGCTGCTGGAAAAGGGCGAGCCGATGATGCATTTCAACAAGCTGCGCAAAGAGCGCGAAGCCATTCGGCCCCTGCTGCGACCGCAAGACTGAGCAGGAAGCGCCCGTCCGCGCCAAATTGGCTCTTGCCGCGCACCGCTGCA
>CAYTXK010000218.1:2903-4091 GCA_964441645.1 uncultured Acidobacteriota bacterium | reverse complement strand
GAGCCTTCGCTTCGCTCAGAATGACAGACAAAGACAGGAAAAGCAGGCAGGCAAGAATGCCTGCCCTACCCCAGCAAGACAGGAAGAACCGGCAAGGGATCCTTCGACTACGCTCAGGACAAGTGAACCCTTGCCCTACCCAAGCTGCGGAAGGACTAGGAGGCGAGGATGGTTTGGAGCTTGCGGGCGAGGTCTTCGAGCGTAAACGGCTTCTGAAGAAACTGCATTCCTCGCTCCAGCACGCCGTGGTGGACGATGGCGTCGTCGGTGTAGCCTGACATAAAGAGAATCTTCATCTGCGGGCGCTGGGCGGCCAGGCGACTGGCCAGCTCGCGGCCGGTCATGCCGGGCATGATGACGTCGGTCATGAGCAAGCTGATGGCTTCGGGAGTATTCTCGGCCAGGCGAATGGCCTCCCGCCCGTTGCTGGCCTCGAACACCCGGTAGCCGTTGGACTCCAGAAACGCTAGCACGAGTTTTCGCAGCGGCGCTTCATCCTCCACCAGCAGCACGGTATGGTTTTCAGGGCTGACCTGGGCGGGGGCGACGGCCGGCTCCGGCAGGAGGGACGGCTCGACGGCTTCTTCCACGAGGGGAAGATAGACCTTGAAGGTTGTCCCCTGGCCGAGCTCGCTGTACACCCAGATGTAGCCGCCACTCTGCTTGACGATGCCATACACGGTCGCCAGCCCCAGCCCCGTACCTTTGCCTTGCTCCTTGGTGGTGAAGAACGGCTCGAACAGCCGCGACTGGGTTTCCTTGTCCATCCCGTGGCCGGTGTCGCTGACGGCCAGCAGGACGTAGCGGCCGGGCTCGGCGGTGAGGTGATGCTCGGTGTAGGCGGCGTCGAACTCGGCGTTGTCGGTTTCGATGGTCAGTTTGCCGCCCCGAGGCATGGCGTCGCGGGCGTTGACGGCCAGATTCATAATGACCTGAGAGAGCTGGCTGGGGTCGGCTTTGGCGTGCCCGAGCTGGGGATGGAGTCGCAGGGCCAAGTCAATGTCTTCGCCAATCAGCCGCCGCAACATTCTCTCGATATCGGCCACCACGGCATTGAGGCTCAACACGCGCGGCTGCAAGACCTGCTTGCGGCTGAAGGCCAGCAGTTGGCGGGTCAAGGAGCTGGCGTGCTCCGTGGTGCGGTGGATTTCCTCGGCGTGGCGGCGCAAGGGATGGTCGCGCCCCAGC
>CAYTXK010000218.1:0-2893 GCA_964441645.1 uncultured Acidobacteriota bacterium | reverse complement strand
AGTTCGCTGTGCCCGCCGATGGCCATCAGCAGGTTGTTGAAGTCGTGGGCCACGCCGCCGGCCAGGCGCCCCACGGCTTCCATCTTCTGCGCCTGCTGGAACTGTTCCTGGAGGCGCTTGTGCTCGGTGATGTCGGTGGCGGCGGCATAGAGGAGGCGCTCCTCCGGCACCGGTGTGCCGCTCCACAACAGATGCCGGTAGGTTCCGTCTTTGGCGCGGTAGCGGTTCTCGAACAGGACGACGGAGGCTCCGGCGGCGACCTTGTCGGCTTCGGCCAGGGTGGCGGCGCGATCGTCGGGGTGAACAAACTCCAGGTAGGGGCGAGAGAGGAGCTCTTCCTCCGAGTAGCCGAGCACTTTGGTCCAGGCCGGGTTCAGGCGTTTGAAGAAGCCGTCAAAGCCGGCGACGCAGAGCAAGTCGTTGGAGACAGCAAAAAACCGCTGTTGCTCCTGTTCGGCGCGGCGGCGCGCCTCTTCAGCGCGCTTGCGCTCGGTGATGTCGCGTACGATGCCAAGAATGCAGCGCTGGCCACCCACCTCGATGAGTTCCGCCGAGGCCAGGCCCACGCCGATACGGCCCGCCTTGTCCCGGAAGCGCAACTCCTGGCTGGTGGAACGCCCTTCGCGGCGCAGTTGGGCAATAGCCTGGTCGCGGTCTTCGGAGTCCGCCCACAGACTCAATTCGAGAGAAGTGTGGCCCATCACCTCTTCCCGCGTGTAGCCGGAGAGGCGGAGGAAGGCTTCGTTGACGTCCACGTAGCGTCCTTCGTGGAGGGTGGTGATGAAAACGGCGTCGGGGCCGCTGCGGAAGGCTTTGGCGAATTTTTCTTCTGAGAGGCGAAGAGCTTCTCCGGTGCGCTTGCGCTCGGTGATGTCGCGGACAATGCCGGTGAAGAAGTGCCGGTCGTTGCGGACCATTTCGCCGAAAGAAATCTCGAGCGGAATTTCCTCCCCCGACTTGCGCAGGCCGGGCAGCTCCACGCCGGACCAGGGGATATGCCGGTGGTGAGTGTCCAAGTAGCGGCCCAAGGCGCTCTTGTGGCGGTCCCGCAGGACCTCGGGCATCAGCAGGGTGAGCGATTGACCCAGGAGCTCGCCGGGGGAATAGCCGAAGATTCTCTCGGCGGCCGGGTTGGCGAAGAGAATGGTGCTGTGTTCATCAATGCTGAGAATCCCGTCGGTGGCGGTCTCGGCGACGATGCGGTAGCGCTCTTCGCTTTCCCGCAAGGCGGCGTCCGCGTGAACGTGCATGCGATGCAGGACAGCGCAAGTCACCAAGAACAGGACGGCGGTCAGCGCCCCCAGGCCCAGCGCCCAGGGCATTACCATTTGGGGAATTTCTGCATAAACTTCGGCCGCGGGCACGCGCACGCCGATCAGGCCGTTCAGCTCGGCGCTGTAGGCGTAAGCGGAGATACGCGGCTGGCCGCGTGTGGTTTGGTCTTCCCCCACCCAATCTTCCCGGGCCGCAATCAACGCCGCAATCGTGGCGGGGCCGCCCGGCCGTTGTGGTTGGAGGGCCTGGTTGCCGACAAAAGTGCCCACGTCATCCGGCGGGATGGTGTTGAGAATGACCGTGGTGCCGCTGCCGATGACGACCAGGTGGCTGGCGGCGAAGCGTTTGGCGCTGGCATTCCACACTTTTTCCAAGTCGGCCAAAGCCCGTGGAGGGGAATCATGGTTTAGGCTAACAGCGACGTGGTACTCGGCCGCCAGCGTGCGCGCCAGGCGGAGCCGGTTTTGATGCAGCGTGTCCAAGAGGGTGTTTCGGTTGACGCGGTAGGTGAGGTAACCGACCGTAGAGCTGGAGAGGAGGACGAGTCCCCCCAGGAGAATAACAGTACGCCCTAGACCCCCGGCGCGCACCGATGCAGGGCTAGTTTCCTTTCGGCCCTGTGGTTCTGCTGACACTTGGCCCCCTAGCGTCCATGCCGCTAGAGCCGCACCCCGCGGTACTTGCTTAGACGCATTCTAGGGTAGATTTATTCCCTCCCCCGTTGTCAACCTGTTCGCAGTACAGGGTACGTCTCCCGCGGTGGAAACGCAGGTACCAGCGAGGAAATCGAGCCCGGATTCCCAGACTGGAACGCGAGGCCGGCTCTTTTTTTATGGGCGGCTGTGCTACGCTGTGGCGGTATGCCCGACCCGGTGCTCCAGCAAAAACGTCTGACCAGCGAGAAGGCGGAGCGGTTCACCGAGTCGGTGATTCGCGAGATGACGCGGCAGGCGATGCTGCACGGGGCGGTCAACCTGGCGCAAGGTTTTCCTGATTTTGCGGCGCCCGAGGAGGTGAAGCGCGCCGCGCAGGAGGCCATCGGGCGCGACGTCAATCAGTACGCCATCACCTGGGGCGCCAAGAGCTTGCGTCAAGCCATCGCCCGGCAGATGAAAGTTTGGCAGGGGCTGGAGGTGGACCCGGAAACCGATATCACCGTCTGCTGCGGCGCGACCGAGGCCATGATCGCCGCGCTGCTGGCGGTGTGTAACGCCGGCGATGAAATTGTCATCTTCGAGCCGTTTTACGAAAACTACGGCCCGGACGCGATTCTTTCCGGGGCGCGGCCGCGCTTTGTGAAGCTCCATCCTCCACAGGACGGGGAAGGGGAGTGGGTGTTCGACCAAAAGGAGCTGCGCGCCGCCTTTGGGCCGCACACCAAGGCCATCGTGCTGAACACGCCTAACAATCCCACGGGAAAAGTTTTCACGCGCGCGGAGCTGGAGTTCATCCGCGACCTGTGCGTGGAGTGGAACGCGCTCGCCCTCACCGATGAAATCTACGAGCACATCCTCTACGACAACACGCGCCACATTTCCATCGCCACGCTCGAGGGGATGCGCGAGCGCACCGTCACCATCAACGGGATGTCGAAGACCTACAGCGTCACCGGCTGGCG
>CAYTXK010000217.1:756-4097 GCA_964441645.1 uncultured Acidobacteriota bacterium | reverse complement strand
CCGCGAGAAAGAACCCGAGGCGCGCGGCTGCGTTCCAGTAGGCAACAGCCTGGTTTGAATAGTGATGGCCCGCCGCCCAGTCGGCCGCCAGCCAGACAACCGCGGAAAAGAGCGAGATCAGCACCCCGCCGGTCTGTCCCGCTACCCAGGCGACCAAAAAAACCGGAAACAAATAGAAGGCCCCAAAGCTCAACTCGTACCCGCTGGAATAATCGGCAAACCCAATCAGAAGGACCAGCAAGGTGCCCATCCAGGCCGACCGGGCTTTCGAGCGTAGAAGGGTGCGGAGGAGCCAGTTCACGGGAGCGAGGCGCTTGTCCCGAGCGCAAGCGAGGGATCGGCATTCAGCGTGAGGTCGGCGAACTCCCCGGCCAGAAATCGGGGATAGGCCGCGGCGGCAATCATGGCGGCGTTGTCGGTCGAGAGCGCCACCGACGGAAAGAACACCGGCACTCCGCGAATGGCGCACTCCTCGGCGAACAGCTTGCGCAGCAGTGAGTTGGCCGCCACGCCGCCGGAAACAAAAACTGTGCGGGCGGGTCCCGAAACTTCACGATCATCGGCGGCTCCCAGCGTGCGCTCCACCAGGTCGTCCACCACCGCCCGCTGAAAACTCGCCAGCAAATCAAGTGTCTGCTGGCTCACCAGATCTTCCAGCGGCCCCGCGGGATCATCCCGGTGCCGCGCCGCTCGCGCTTCGATTTCTGCCCGCAGGCCCGCCCCGCCAACGGCGGGGCCGTTCTTCTCCGCCAGCCGCACCACCGCCGTCTTGATGCCGCTGAAGCTGAAATCGTACCGACGCGCCCGCCGCAGCACCGGCTTGGTGAAGACCACAGCCTCCGGGTTGCCACGGCGCGCCAGCCGATCAATCACCGGCCCGCCCGGGTAGCCCAGCGCCAGGAATTTCGCCACTTTGTCGAAGGCTTCGCCGGCCGCATCGTCGAGCGTGTGCCCCACCAGCCGGTAGTGGTAGCGGAAGCCCTCGGGCGCGGCCGCGAGCTTCTCCCGGGTAACGACATATAAGGCCGTGTGCCCCCCAGAAACCACCAGCGCCACAACGGGGAACTCGATTGCCCCAGCCTGCCCGTTCTGGCTGGCTTCGAGCAGCACGGCGTGGATGTGGCCTTCGAGGTGGTTCACCCCGATGAGGGGCTTGCCCAGCGACCAAGCCATCGCCTTGGCGTAACTCAACCCCACCAGCAGCGAGCCGACGAGGCCCGGGCCCTGCGTGACGGCGATAGCGTCGAGGTCGCGGTAAATCACGCCGGCCGCCTCGCAGGCCTCGCGCACCACCGGGACAATTCTTTCCAGATGCGCCCGTGAGGCCAGTTCCGGCACCACCCCGCCGTACTTGGCGTGCAGAGCGACCTGGGAGCTGACGATATTGGAAAGAATACGGCTGCCGTCGGCCACCACCGCGGCGGCCGTCTCGTCGCAACTCGATTCAATGCCGAGGATCCGAACCAAACTAGTTCTCCCTTCCTAATCCTACCACAGGCGGCCGGAACCGTCGCCGTAACCTACTGAAAATAAAGGAATAAAAATCCTGGCCCAAACGGGTGCCCAAAAACCGCCTAGCAGAATCAATTCCAGCGCCTGGTCGGTTATCCCGACCTAGCCTCTGCTAGAATGACCAAATGGCCGATGAACTGAAAAAGGCATTGGGGGGTTTGCGGGCTTTGACGGGCGATCACCGTTCGGGCGCGGCCGAAATCGCCGACCGGGCCTACGCCTTGCTGGAAGAATTCTGCCGCCAGGAGCGCCCCGACGACCCGCGCCCTGGCGGAGCTGGCCGAAACCGCCCTCAACGCCCAGCCTTCGATGGCGCCCCTGCTCAATCTGGCCAACCTGATTCAACTGGTCGCCGAGCGCAATGCCCGCCCGCTGGCCAGCCTGCGCGCTGCGATTGAGCGGCTCCGCCGACAGCGCCGGCAGGCGAGAGCCAGAATCGCCGCCCTGTTTGCCGCCCGCACCCGGCAGTGCCGGACGGTGCTGACCTACTCCTACAGCTCAACGGTGCTCGCTGCCCTCACCCTACGCGGCAAGTCGAGCCGCCTGGAGCGCGTCATTGTGCTCGAAAGCCGCCCGCTCTACGAAGGACGCCTGCTGGCCGAGCGGCTGGCGGCAGCCGACGTCCCCGTTACCTTGACTATTGATGCCGCCCTGGCTGAGCAGGTCGAGGCCGCCGACGCTGTGGTCGTGGGCGCCGATGCCGTGCTCGAGTCCGCCTACGTCAACAAAGTGGGCACACGCCTGCTGCAAGAAGAGGCGCGTCGCGCCGGCAAGCCTTTTTTCCTGCTGGCCGATTCGGCCAAGTTCCTGGCCCCGGCCCTGGCCCGCTTCCATCAGATCGAAGAAAAGCCGGCGCACGAAGTCTGGCGGGAGGCGCCGCCGCGGGTGAGCGTGCTGAACCGCTACTTCGAGCGCGTCCCGTTTGCGCCCCAGGTCAAGTTGCTGACCGAGCGGGGTCTCGTCGCCCCCGCGCGACTGCCGGGCTCGCTCAAGCGCCTGCCGGTGGCCCGCCGCTGGAAGGAAGCCGTCCCGGGAGCCTCGCCGTGAGTTCGGCGCGCCCGGTGCGCAAGGCTGTGCTTCCTGTGGCCGGGCTGGGCACGCGCTTCCTGCCCGCCACCAAAGCCCAGCCGAAAGAAATGTTGCCGATCGCGGATAAGCCGCTGATTCAGTACGCGGTGGAAGAGGCGGTGGCGAGCGGACTCCAGGACATCATTCTGATCACCGGCCCCGGCAAGAGCACTATCGAACAACACTTCCTGGCGGATGGCGCGCTGGCGCGGATGCTCGAAAGCCGTGGCGATCCCGAGGCCGCCGAGCAGGTGCGCCGCCTGGGCCGCCTGGCCGAGGTCATGAGCATCGAGCAGAAAGAGCCGCGCGGGCTGGGCCACGCGGTCGGTTGCGCCCGCGAGTTGGTGGGCCGGGAGCCGTTCGCCGTTCTGCTCCCTGATGACATCATCGAGGCCCGGACGCCCTGCATCCGTCAACTGCTGGAAGTGCATGCCGAGCACGGCGGCTGTGTGCTGGCCACCATGGAAGTCCACGGGCCGGAGATCGAGCGCTATGCGGCGATGACCGGCGAAGTGATTCCCGGCACGCGCTGGGGCCAGCGGCTGTTTCGGGTTTCGGAGCTGGTGGAGAAGCCGGCCGCGGCCGAAGCTCCCTCCTCCCATGCCATCATCGGCCGCTACGTTCTCGAGCCGGAGATTTTCGACTTCATTGACTCGACCCCACCCGGCCGTGGCGGCGAAATCCAACTCACCGACGCCATCGGCCTCTACGCCCGCCAGCGGTCCGCCTGCGCCCTGGCCTTCGAAGGCCAGGGCGCAGGC
>CAYTXK010000217.1:0-746 GCA_964441645.1 uncultured Acidobacteriota bacterium | reverse complement strand
CTACCACGACGCTGGCACCCTGCTCAGTTACCTGCGCACCAGCGTGCACTTCGCGCTCCAGCACCCGCAGCTCGGCCCGCCGCTGCGCGAGTACCTCAAGTCACTAAAGCTCTAACCGCCTCCTACGCGTCATGCTTTTCCTGGATTGGCCGCTGACCGAGGGAAAGCGCTGGGGCGAGCCGGAAGCGCTGAAGCGCGATGATCTACTCTATCAGTGGGTGGTCGAAGAAGAGCGGCCGGTTCGCGTGCGTGTCAAGGGAGTGGAGGCCACGGGCCGCGGGACTCAATACCGGCTGGCCCTGCGCACCCTTCCTGACCACACTTTGATTGATTTCGTGCCCGGCCTGGGCATCACGCACTATATCTATTCGCATCATGGCACGCTGGCCCAGGCGGAGGTAGAACTGGTCGAATACCGTGCGGGACAATAGCGGGAACGGCGGGCGACTAGTGGCGCACCTCGCTCATCAGAGCCAGGATGTTGCTGTCCGGGTCGCGGAATTCGGCCAGCCAGAGGTCGTGGTCGGGCAGCCGGGCGACAAGGTGGGGCGGGGCGAAGAAGGTAACCCCACGGGCGACGAGTGTCTTGTGCGCCTCCTGGATGTCCGCCACCTTGTAGTAAATGACCGAGCTGAGCCGGCCGGCGGCGGGCCCGGCGGCTTCCGGGAGCCCCAGCAGCAGCCGGATGCCGCCGCAGTCGAAGAAGACCATGGTGCCGGCCTGAAAGAGAAAGCGCATCCCCAGCG
>CAYTXK010000216.1:0-4127 GCA_964441645.1 uncultured Acidobacteriota bacterium | reverse complement strand
CTTCCACGGCAAGACCGGCTTCGCTGACCTGCGCGCCAGCCCCGAGCCCGCGGGCCGCCTGCAAGCTTACCTTCGTCGCGACGCGCTGGGCGAAAAAGGCTTTCGGCTTTTCGAGCTGCTCGACCTCGGCGACGTCATCGGCGTCGAAGGCACCGTCGGCCGCACCAAGACCGGCGAGCTGACGGTCTTTGTCTCTGCCCTGGCGTTGCTGGCCAAGGCGCTCCTGCCCCTGCCGGAAAAATGGCACGGCCTTGCCGACACCGAGCAACGCTACCGCCAGCGCTACCTCGACCTGCTCGTCAACCCGGGCGTGCGGCAGATCTTCGAGACGCGGGTGCGCATCATCCGTTTCGCGCGCAATTTTCTCGAAGCGCGCGGCTTCCTCGAAGTCGAAACGCCGATGATGCAGCCCATCGCCGGCGGCGCGGTCGCCAAGCCTTTCGTCACCCACCACAACGCGCTCGACATTGACCTCTTTCTGCGCATTGCCCCCGAGCTCTACCTCAAGCGGCTGGTGGTCGGCGGCTTCGAGAACGTCTACGAGCTGAGCAGGTTCTTCCGCAACGAGGGCCTCTCCACCCGCAACAACCCCGAGTTCACCATGCTGGAGTTCTATCAGGCCTACGCCGACTACCGCGACCTGATGGACGTGACCGAGCAAATGCTGAGCGGGCTCGCCCGGGAGATCACCGGCCAGCTTGAGATCACCTATCAGGGCGCGACGGTGGACTTCAGCCGCTGGGAGCGCCTGACGCAGCGCGAAGCTATCGCGCGCTACTGGCTCGCCGGAAAGGCGCCGACCCCGCAAGAGCTGGCCGACGCCGCCACGGCACGCCATTATGCGGACGAGCACGACCGCTGGGCGGCGCGGCACCCCGAGAAAACTCGCACCGCCGAGGTGCCGGCCGACGCCAGCGCCGCGGTCGCCACCGCGCACCTGTTCGAGGCGGTGGCCGAGCGGCAGCTCATCCAGCCGACTCTCATCTACGACTTCCCCACCGAGCTTTCCCCGCTCTCCAAGCGGCGCGACGACGACCCCACGCTGGCCGAGCGCTTCGAAATCTTCGCCGGGGGCCTCGAGTTGGGCAACGCCTTCTCCGAGCTCAACGACCCGCTCGAACAGTACGAGCGCTTTCGCGACCAGCTCCGCCGTCGCGAGCGCGGCGACGAAGAAGCCCACGCCATGGACGAAGACTACGTCCGCGCCCTCGCCCACGGCCTGCCGCCTGCGGCCGGCGAAGGCGTCGGCATTGACCGCCTGACCATGCTGCTCACCGACACCCGCTCCATCCGCGAAGTGATTCTCTTCCCGCTGCTGCGCCCGGTGCAGGAGCCGCCCGCCTCTCCCCCTGCCGACAAGCCATGAGCTTTGAGTGGTTCGTGGCGCGGCGATATTTGAGTGGGGGACGAGCCGCGCGCCGAGGCGGCCGCGACCGCTTCCTCAGCGCCGTGACCCTGATCGCCATTCTGGCCGTGGCCACGGGGGTGACGGCGCTGGTGCTGGCGCTGGCCGTCAATGCCGGCTTCCGCCAGGTGTACGAAGACCAGTTGCTGGGGGCGATGGCGCACGTCAACGTCGCCCGCAAGGACGCCGGCGGCATCCGCGACTATGCGGCGCTCGCCGCCCGGCTCCGCCAGCTCCCCAGCGTCACCAGCGTCAGCCCGGCGCTCTATGAAACCGTGCTGCTCTCCAGCGGCAACCGCGCCCGCGGCATCGTGCTGAAAGGCATCTTGCTCGAACAGGCCCCGGAGCAGAAAAAACTTTTCACCCGTTGGCGCGAAGGCGGGCCGGCGCTCGCGCGCGGCGCCGAAGCGGAACCAGCCCCGCCGCTCCTGCTGGGGCATAAGCTGGCGGAAGAGCTGGGCGTGTTCGCCGGCGACCTGGTGCTGGTCACCAGCCCAAGCGGGCACCTGACCCCCTTCGGCCTGGTGCCGCGCTATCGCAGCTTTCGCGTGGCGGGGGTCTACGAGTCCGGCTACTGGGACTTCGACGCCGGCTGGGCCTTTACCCGCCTCGATGTAGTGCAGGACTTGCTGGGATTGGGCGACACGGTTTCGATTTTGGAGCTGCGCCTGTCTGACTTGTATACGGCGGATGGCGTCAGCCGCGCCGCCGAAGCCCTGGCCGGAAAAGAATTCGTCGCCACGCCGTGGATGGAAATGCACAAGAGCCTGTTTCGGGTGCTGCGGCTGGAGAAGCTGGTGACGGCGCTCTTCATCGGGCTGAGTGTGCTGGTGGCGGGGCTGAATATTTTGATTCTGCTGGTGATGCTGGTGCTGGAGAAACGCCGCGACATCGCCGTGCTGCTCTCGCTCGGCGCGCGCACCGCGCAAGTGCAGCGAATTTTCATGCTGCACGGGGTGGCCATTGGGGCGCTGGGAACTTTCGCCGGGCTGGTGGCCGGGTTTGCGGTAGCGTATTTCGGCGATCGCTACCGGCTCTTCCAGGTTGATCAGCAAATCTACGGCATTGACTACGTGCCGTTCCGCGCCAGCGCGCTGGATGGCCTGACCATCGCCGCAGTGGCGGTTCTCATCAGCCTCGCAGCTACGATTTATCCGGCGCGGCGGGCCACCGAGGTGCACCCGGTCGAGGCACTGCGCTATGAGTGAGCCGCGAGACCCCCCGGCTGGCACTGGTGCCGTTCCAACTTGTTTCGCCCGATGGCCACTTGGCAGGAACGCCCAATGAACAACGAGTTTTGCATCATGGCGTTTGGTTCGAAGAGTTGGAACGGTACTGGTACGAAGGTCATGCACCCCGCGGGGCGGCGAAGGCATCTATGAAAGCGGACACGGTGCTGGCGGCCCGGGGTCTGGTGAAAGCATTCTCCAGCGCTGTGGGGGAGCTGACGGTGCTCAACGACCTGAGCCTCGAGGTTCAGCGCGGCGAGATGCTGGCCGTGGTGGGGCCTTCGGGCGTCGGCAAGAGCACCCTGCTTTATCTCCTGGCCGGGCTCGACCGGGCCAGCCGCGGCGAAATCCTCTTTGAAGGCCGCCCGCTCGGCGAACTCAACGCCGACCAACTGGCCGCCCACCGCAACCGCCGCATCGGTTTCCTCTGGCAGTTGTTCAACCTGCTGCCGGACTTCACCGCTCGCGAGAATGTTCTCTTACCTTTACTGGTGCGCGGCCAGAGCCGCGCCGCCGCGGCTCAATCGGCCGACCGCTGGCTGGGGGAAGTAGGGCTCAGCGAGCGCGGCGACCACCTGGCGGGCGAGCTTTCAGGCGGCGAGCAGCAGCGAGCGGCCCTGGCGCGCGCCCTGGTGACGGACCCGGCGGTGCTCTTCGCCGACGAGCCCACCGGAAACCTCGACGAGGCCGCCAGCGAAGCGATTTTCGTCCTGCTCGAGCGCCTCCACCGCAGCCACGGCTTGACTTCCGTTCTGGCAACGCATAATCTGAAACTCGCAGGGTGTTGCGACCGCGTCTTGCGGTTGGAACACGGCCGGGTGGTCCAGGCCGGGGGGCAAGCGCGCGAGTCCGCACCACGAGGGTTACCCCGCGAGGGTGGACTCTAAAGGGGGACGAACTCCGATGTTCGAGCGCTACACGGAGAAGGCCCGCCGGGTCATCTTCTTCGCGCGCTACGAGGCTAGCCAGTACGGCAGCCCCTACATCGAGAGCGAACACCTGCTGCTCGGCCTGCTGCGGGAAGACAAGGCGCTCGCCAACCGCTTCCTGCGCGGGCACGGCTCGCTGGAAAGCATCCGCAAACAGATCGAAGGCCGTACCACGATTCGCGAGCGGGTCTCGACCTCGGTGGAGCTGCCCTTCAGCGAAGAGGTCAAATCCATCCTGCGCCATGCCATCGAGCAGGCCGAGCGCATGGCGCACAAGCACATCGGCACCGAACACTTGCTGCTGGGAATGCTCTGCGAAGAGAAATCGTTAGCCGCAGAAATCTTGCTGGAGCGCGGCTTGCGCCTCTCCACAGTGCGCGAGGAGCTGGCGCGCTCGCAGAGCGAGAAGATGGCCACGGCGCGCACCAAAGAAACCTCGCTGCTCTCCGAGTTCAGCCGCGACCTCACCCAGTCGGCCCTCGACAACCAGCTCGACCCGCTGGTGGGCCGCGAAAACGAGCTCGAGCGCGTCATCCAGATCCTCTCCCGGCGCACCAAGAACAA
>CAYTXK010000215.1:0-4158 GCA_964441645.1 uncultured Acidobacteriota bacterium | reverse complement strand
AAGGACCGCAAGCTGCGCTATCAGTCGGCGGCTGATTTGCGCGCCGATTTGCAGCGGCTGAAGCGCGACACCGACTCGGGCCGCTCGACGGCGGTGAACGTCGCTGCGACGGCGGGGCTGCCGGAGGGGAAGGCGCCGCCGAGGGCGGCGGCCCCGGCGCAGGAGTTGAGCTCGGACGCGCAGCTGGCCGTGGGGCTGCTCAAGCGTCACAAGCTGGCGGGCATGGTGGCTCTGGCGGCCATGGCTCTGGTGGTTATTGTGGCGGCGGTGCGGTTCTTGCCTTTCCGGCCGGCGCAGGCGCTCACGGAGCGCGATTCGGTGCTGCTGGCGGATTTTGTCAACACTACGGGTGATACGGTGTTTGACGGCACGCTCAAGCAGGCGCTGGCGGTGAAGCTCGACGAATCGCCGTTCTTGAATATTGTCCCGGAGCGGCGCGTGCAGGAGACGCTGCGGATGATGAACCGGGCGCCGGAGGAACGGGTGGTGGGGGCGGTGGCGCGCGAGGTGTGCCAGCGGGAGGGCGTGAAAGCCTATCTGGAAGGCTCGATCGCCAGTCTGGGCAGTCAGTACGTGGTGACGTTAAACGCCGTCAATTGCGTTACCGGCGACTCGCTGGCCCGGGAGCAGGCGGAGGCGGGGAGCAAAGAAGAAGTCCTGAAAGCGCTGGGCAAGTCGGCCGGGAGCCTGCGGGCGAAGCTGGGGGAATCGCTGGCCTCGGTGGAAAAGTTCGACACGCCGGTCGAAGCGGCCACCACGTCGTCGCTCGAAGCGCTGAAGGCGTTCAGCCTGGGGGGCGTGGAGCGGGCGCGAGGGCGCGAGTTGGAATCCATTCCCTTCTACAAGCGCGCCATCGAGCTCGACCCTAATTTCGCCCTGGCATATGCACGGCTGGGGACTGTCTACGGAAATATCGGCGAGTTCGAGCTCATGCGTCAAAACAAGGCCAAAGCCTTTGAGCTGCGCGAGCGAGTGAGCGAGCCGGAGCGGCTCTACATCTCCGCCCATTACTACGACAGCGTTACGGGGGAAGTGGAAAAGGCGCGCGAGATTTATGAGCTGTGGACGCGCACCTACCCGCGCGATGATATTCCTTACAACAATCTGGCGGTTATCTACAGTCAGTTGGGGCAGCCCGAGAAGCAGCTCGAGGCCGCGCAGAAGTCCAAGGAGCTCGACCCCAACTCGCCCTTCGCCTTCGCCAACGTGGCCGGCGCCTATATGACCCTGAACCGTTTCGCAGAGGCCAAGGCGGTCCAAGAAGAGAAGCTGGGCCGATTCCCCGATGATGTGGATGCCCACCTGAGCCTCTACGTCCTGGCTTACCTTCAGGGCGACCCGGCGACCATGCAGCGGCACACGGACTGGGCGAAGGGGAAGGCGGCGGAAGGACCGCTGCTGTCAATTCAGGCACGCATAGCCGCTCGCTCCGGCCAACTGCAAAAGGCGCGGGACTTGGTGCGGCAGGCGGCCGAGGTGGCGCGGCGCTACAATCTCGCGGAAAGTGCGGCGTCGTGGGAAGCCAGCCTGGCCATCAGCGAAGCCCGGTGCGGGAACTTGGGGCGTGCGCGGGCGATGGCGAAAAGCCTGCTGGCCGGCCCCGGAGGAGTGTGGGCCAAGTTCTCAGCGGCCGTTGCCTTGACGTTGGCCGGGGACGTGGCCGCGGCGCAAGCGATCCTGGACGAAATTGCGCGGCGTTTCCCGACCATGTCGATGCTGCAAACTGTGTACGTGCCGGCGCAGCGGGCGGGAATTGAGCTCGAACGCCGCAACCCCCAGCGCGCCCTGGAGCTGCTGGAATCCGCCCGGCCCTATGAGCTGGCCTTCCCGCCGGCGATGTATCTTCGGGGTCAAGCGTATCTGCAGGCGGGCAAAGGCCCGGAGGCGGCGGCGGAGTTCAACAAGATCCTGAAGCATAGAGGGATAGACCCGGTGAGCCTGCTGATTCCCCTGGCGCAGCTCGGCGTGGGGCGCGCCTACAGCCAGGCGGGAAATTCTGCCGAGGCGCGCAAGGCGTATCAGGACTTTCTGGCGATGTGGAAAGACGCCGACGCGGATCTTCCTCTGCTGCAGCAGGCCAAGGCGGAATACGCCAAGCTGAAGTGACTGTTAGGTGAGCCGCTCGAGTTGGTCGAGGCGGAGCAGGGTGCGGTAGAGGGCTTCGGCGCCGCAGGCGATTTCTTCCCAGCGGGAGCGCTCCTGAGGCGAGTGGCTGATGCCATCCACGCTGGGCACAAAAATCATTCCCATGGGGCAGAGGCGCGCCATGTTCTGGGCGTCGTGGCCGGCGCCGGACGGAAGGGTGAGCACGGGGGCGCGCATGTCTTCAGCCACTTTCTGGATCTGGAAGCGGATGCGGCGGTCGGTGAGGGCGGGCTCGTAGGAAATTCGCTTCTCCATTGAAAAGGTGACGCCATCGTCGGCGGCCACTTGCGCGCCGCGCTCGCGGATGCGCTCGCCCAGCGCGTCGATTTTTTCCCGGGAGAGGTCGCGCAGCTCGACGTTGAGGGTGACGCGGCCGGGGATGACGTTGGGCGCGCCGGGCTCGATGTGAACGACGCCGACGGTGCCCACCTGGCGGCCGGGCTCGGCCGTAACCAGCTCGCGCACCGCCAGGATGAGTTTGGAGGCGGTCACCAGAGCGTCGCGGCGCTGGTTCATGGGCGTGGTGCCGGCGTGATTGGCGAAGCCTTCGAGCACCACCGTGTATTCGTTGATCCCCACGATGCCTTCGACGATGCCCAGCGGGAGGCCGCGCGACCACAGGACGCCGCCCTGCTCGATGTGCAGCTCGAGGTAGGCGAGGAGGCTCCCGGGTGCGGGCGTCATTTCGGCGAGGCGGTCGGGGTCGCCGCCGTAGCGCTTGATCCATTCGCGGAGCTTGACCCCGGCGTCATCCACGACGTCCAGCTCCTCGGGCGGAACCAGCCCGGCCACGGCCCGGCTGCCGAAAAGGCCGCGGCCGTAGTGGACGCCTTCTTCGTTGGTGAAGATGACAAGCTCGAGAGGATGCTGGGTGCGCATGGTGTTTTCGTTGAGAGTACGAATAACTTCGAGCGCGCCCATCGAGCCCACGCAGCCATCGAAGTTGCCGCCGCTGGGCACCGTGTCCAGGTGGGAGCCGAACCAGAGGGCGGGCCAGTCGTCGCGCTGGCCGGCGCGGCGGGCGCGGATGTTGGCGGCGGCGTCGATGGTGACTTCGAGCCCTTCATTCCGCAGTAGCTCCATCATCCAGTTGCGGGCCGCGAGATCGTCAGGCGAAAACCCCAAGCGCGTGGTTCCGCCGCCGGGCTGCGCCCCGAAGCGACTCAACTCTTCGAGAGTTTGGCGCAAGCGGTCGGTGTCGACCAACCGGGGAACGCAGCGGACGGGCGGCTCGGGAGGAGGTTGCGCGCCAGCGGTTTCGCCGCCGGGCAGGGGAGCGACGGCGGCGGCCGCCAATCCCTGCAGGAGTCGTTGGTTGAACTCGCGCCGCGTCAATCTGCCGGCCATTGCCTCCGCCCCTATCCTTCTACGATGTAGGGCGTCTAAGAAGGGTGGTGTGGCGGGAGGGCTCTGCCCGCCGCAGGCAGGGTGCAAGAGTCGGGGAAGACTGTCAAGCCTGCTTGCACCAGGCAAGCCTGCCGGGTGAAGTGCTATGCAATTTGGCGGAAGGGGCGTATCCTTTGGGACTCCATTCGGCCGAGAGCCTTAAGGGGAACCGGGCGCTTCCGTTTTGCGTACTTGAGTTCTGAATGCCTGCCTTTTTATTTCCAGAGGAAACTCCAAGGGAGAGGACTATGACGCGCACAAGAACACTCACAGGGATGACGTTGGCTTTTCTGCTGGCGGCATTGGTGATCAGCGGTGTCCAGCTCAAGGCTTCCGGCGGGAGCAGCCCGCAACCGGAGACGGCTATGCTGGCGCAGGTTTTCGGCCCGCCTGCCGGCGGCCCGGCCGCGGAAGCCAAGAAGCCGGAAGAGAAGAAGAAGGATGAGAAGGAGAAGCCGTTCGACGACGTGGTGAAGGACATGGAGAAAATCGAGGGGCTGTTCACCTTCTATCGGGACAAGGAGGAGAACAAGGTCCTGGTCGAGCTGGCGCCGGGTCAATTGGATAAAGACTTCATCTTTTCCAGCAAGGTCGAACAGGCCACGGGCGAGAAAGGCCTCTACGGCA
>CAYTXK010000214.1:0-4159 GCA_964441645.1 uncultured Acidobacteriota bacterium | reverse complement strand
GATTTTGAGTCCGGCGCGTCTGCCAGTTCCGCCACTCCAGCTCGCCTGCCCGAGGCAGGCTTGCCTGCGGCAAGCAGGCCCGGGGAGACCATCAAGCTAACACGGCCGGCGCGTTTCCCTCAAGCCACCGCACGGGCTCGCGCCTCCAGTTTTGCGCCGCGCAAAGTGGCGCCAAGCGCGGCTTGTTTTGCTACACTCTCACGCCCCACGCTCATGCCCAAGAAACTCATCGACGGAGTGGAACTGGCCTGGGAGGACGCAGGCCAGGGCCTGCCCGTAGTGCTGCTGCACGCCTTTCCCCTGCACCGGGGGATGTGGGCCGCTCAGCAGAAGGAGTTGGCCCGAAACTACCGCGTCATCACGCCCGACTTCCGCGGGCACGGCGAGTCGGGCCTGGCCGAAGAGGACTCCACCATGGAGCGGCTGGCCGAGGACGTCCGCGGGCTGCTCGACGAGCTGGGGCTGGAGCGCGTGGTGCTGGGCGGGCTTTCGATGGGCGGCTATGTGGCGCTGGCCTTCTATCGGCGCTACGCCAAGCGCGTGGCAGCGCTGATTCTGGCCGACACCCGCGCGGCCGCCGACACGCCCGAAGGCCTCAAGGGCCGCTACGAGCTGGCGGGGGTCGCCGAGCACCAGGGCAGCGAGGCGGTGGCCGAGCGATTGTTGACGCGCCTGTTCGCGCCCATCACGCCTGACCGCCAGCCGGCGGTGGTGGCCGCGGCGCGCGAGATGATTCGCGTCGCCTCGCCGGCGGGAATCGCGCGGGCGCTGCGGGGCATGGCGGCGCGGCCGGATTCAACCGCGTTGCTGCGCAAAATCAACTGCCCGACGCTGGTGATCGTGGGCGCCGAAGACGTGCTCACGCCGCCGGCGGAAGCCGAAACGCTGGCCAAGGCTATTCGGGGGGCGCACTTGGAAATCCTGGGCGGCGCCGGCCACCTCTCTAATCTCGAACAACCAGCAAAGTTCACCAAGCTGCTGGAAGAGTTTCTCGGCTCGCTTCCGCCACCGAAGTAACGGGCGTAGCCGACGCTAACGGGCGCGGTTTCGACGCTAACGGGCGCGGTTTCGACGCTAACAGGCGCGGTTTCGACGCTAACGGGCGCGGGCGCACCGGGGGAGGTGGGGCCCGCGCCGTGCGAGCGGCTAGCGCCGTTCCAACTTTTTCGAGATAAGCTCTCGACGAGAATTTGTCGTGGAGAGCGCGCGTAAGGCTGCACTACCATACTCTCGAATAGTTGGAACGGCACTAGAAGACACTGAGCTTGATGCGCAGGTACTTCTTGGGGTTCTTGCGGAAGTCGCTGAGCAGGGCGCGCATCTCGGTGGTGAACTCGTTGATGTTTTCGTAGAGCCGCGGGTCGTTGACGGCGCGGCCGAAGACGCCCTCGCCGGCGTTGATCTTGCGGGTGATTTCGCGGGCGTTGGCGAAGGTCTGCTTGACGTCCTCGTGCAGGGCGTCTTCCTGGATGAGCTTGCCCAGGGTGCCTTCGCCCGCCTCCACCCGCGCCGCCACACGGTCGGCGCGGTCGATGAAGCTCTGCGCTTTGTCATAGACGGTGGTGTCGTAGATGAGCTTGCCGAGCGTGCCTTTGCCGGTGCGCAGCTCTTGCGCGACCTGGTCAAGGGTGGTGGCGGTGCCCTTGAGCTGGTCGTAGAGCTCTTCGCTCACCACCAGCTTGCCCAGCGTCCCCTCGCCGGCGGCGGCCCGCTGGGTGAGCGATTGGAACTCGGTGACGGCGCGCGAGGCGCGGTCGTAGAGCGCCGGGTCGTAGATGAGCTTGCCCATGGTGCCTTTGCCGGAGCGCACGTCGGCAATCAGGGCGCGGACGTCGCCGGTGATGGCGTCCACGTTCTGCACGATTTGCTTGATGTTGCCTTTCTGCGCGCCGGGCACGATGCCGTCCTGGCCCAAGATTTCCCCGCTCAGGCTGGGGTCAATCTCCAGCACACTTTCCCCCAGCAGGCCCTCGGTGGTGATGTAGGCCAGGGAGTCGGTGCGGACATAGAGCGAGTACTCGCGCCGCACGCTGAACCCCACCTCCGCTTTGCGGGTCGGGTCGGCGCTGAAGTCGGTCAGGCCCACGCTGCGCACCGTGCCGACTTCGAAGCCCGCCAGGCGCACGGGAGCGCCGGGCTTGAGCCCCGCTACGTCGGGCAAGTAGGTTTTGTAGCGCAGGTGGCTGACAAACAGCCCGCCCTGGCCGGTGACCACGAAAACGAAAACGCCGAGGAGAATGAGCGTGGCGATCACCAGCAGTCCCACGCGCAACTCCGTCCAGGAAACGCCTTTGCGTGCCGGCATAGCGAACCTCCCCCGGTGAGAATTTTCTCGCGGCTCGATTCTGCCTGAAAGCGGGGGAGGGTGCAAATTCCGCCGCGCCGGGACTTTACGCCGCCCGTGGGTAGTGTCCTAATTCAGGGATGTGAACGCCGCCCGTTCACTTCCCGCCCTCCACGATTCGAATTTCCTCCTCGCTCAGGCCGTAGAGGTCATAGACGAGGCGGTCGATTTGGCGGTCGAGGGCGGCGCATTTGTTTTCGAAGTAGGTCTTGTCCTTGTCGGTCTTCGCCTTCGCCAACTGCTTCTTTGCCTCCAGCATCGCCTCCACCTTCTGCACGATCTCATCGTGGCGCGATTTGTCGGCGGCTTCGGAGAGATTGATTTCGCGGATGGGCACTTTTTCCATGTACTGATAAATCAAACGATAGCGGAACTCGCCCGCACGCACGCCAAAAGGGATGCTGATGTTGCTTATTGCGAACCAGAAAAGCCGACTGTTGAGGACACCGAGCAGGTATTTGTCAGCAGTCCCCAGCGCATACGCCGTGTTCGTAAGGTAAAGGCCAGAATCGTCGTAGCAGAAACGCGGATTCTTGCAGATATCCGGAAACACAATCTTCGGTTGCTCGAACACTGAGTAGTAGTCACACGGACGCAGCTCCCACCAAAAGTCGCCCATGTCCTGTCTTGCCCGAAGCGGTTTGCTGAACGGTTCAAGGTGAGAGGCAAGCTTGGCATACGTTGCTTTGAACCACGCCCAAGCCTTGGCCTCACTTGCGTTCGCGCTCTTTGCGGCCATACCTGCACGAGTCGTGCCGCAGGGAATCACTATCATGTACGTGTCGCGTGACTCAATGAAGTAGTCGCGGCAATCTTCTCCACCGCGGCACGGCTTAATGAACTCCGCGTTCTTCGGTGAGGCTGTGAGAAGCTTCTTTCGCTGCGCTCCGCTGACAATGAAGGCTTCGTTGAATCCAGTCTTGATGCCGTAAAACATCCGACCGTTGATGTGTTTTCCCAGTGGCTTTCCTGCTGCTGTGATTTTCTCAAACAAAGCCGCTCCCGCGTCGCTTTTCAGCGACCAACCCTCACGTTGGAATCTCTCATGCGGGACCGCGTAATCGGACTTGGCCATTTCCTGTTCGACGACATCAGATTTGATAATCGCGACCTTGGATATCTCGATATGTGTAGGCTGTGAACTTGCCGCGAGGATTGGGATGCACACATAAGTGTCCTTCGCATCGGCGAAGACCGCGTGCCCGCCGAAATCCACAATGCGAAGAACTGCCGCGTGCTTTTTCAAGGTCTCGCGAAGGGCTTCTGCGTAAGTCGCGCGCAGGAAGCTGCTGGAGACAATGTAAGCGAAACGCCCGCCCTGTCGGAGAAGCCTAACGGCACGTTCCATGAAGTACGTGTAGAGATCTGCCATGCTCGCGAATGACTCGTAGTGCCTCTCGAAGTAGTCTTTGGTGTCCTTCAGTCCCTCCTGTCGGACATACGGCGGATTTCCTACGATCGCGTCGAAGCCGCCCTGCTTCATCACCTCAGGGAAGGCATCCCCGAAGTTCATCGGGTTGAGTTTGCGTTCTTCGTCGCGGGGGAAAAGCTGGCCTTCGAGAATGTCCGTGCCAATGAGCGAGTTGCCACAGACGATGTTCTTGCTCAGGTCGGGCAGCAGCTTTTTCATCCGCGCGGTGTGCTCGAACTCCAGCAGGTATTGGTGAGTACTCCCGGTGGTTTCGTCCTTGAGTAGTTTGAGGTATAGCGAGAGCTGGCAGACTTCGACGGCTTGGGCGTCGATGTCCACCCCATAGATGTTATTGAGCAAGATTTCACGTTTCTTGCGAAGCGAGAGGTAGAGCTTGCCGTCGC
>CAYTXK010000213.1:2018-4165 GCA_964441645.1 uncultured Acidobacteriota bacterium | reverse complement strand
ACGGAGAATGAGCGTTCGGGTAGACACACTGTTCTCGGGGGCGCTGCTGGCACTACGAGAAAAAGCCGATTTTGCGGCGCGGCTGGCGGACAGCGAGCGGCGCGTCTTTCAAATCGCCTACAGCGTGCTGGGCAATGCCGCCGACGCTGAAGAAGTCGCCCAGGAAGCGTTTCTGCGGGCCCACGGGCGCCTGGGGAGTTTGCGGGAGCCGGCGCGCTTCCGGGCCTGGGTGAGCCGGATCGCTTTTCGGCTGGCGCTGAACCGGCAGCGCAGCCGCCGCCGGCAGCTGGTACGCGAGACCGCCTGGCAGGCTGCCCTTCCGGAAAAGCTCGACGGTGACCGCGCCGCGGCCGACAGGCTTTATCTCGAGCGACTGCGCGTCGAGATTGCCCGCCTGCCGGAAAAGCTGCGCGCTGTGTTGCTGCTTTCCGGCGTCGAAGGTATGGACGCCCGCGAGACCGCCGCGGTGCTCGAGATTCCCGTGGGCACGGTGCGCTCGCGGCTGCACGCGGCGCGGAAACGCCTGCTGGAGGTAATGAGCCGATGAACGCTTGCGCGCGCTGGCACGATCCTTTGCTGGAGCGGGCCCTGGGGGCACCGGAGGCCTCCAGGGACGAAGTGGAGAAGCACATTCAAGGCTGCTCGGGCTGCGCCGCCGCGGCGGCCGAACTCTCAACGGGCGCTGCGAAACTGGACGCTGCGCTGCGGGAGCTGGCTTCTGCCGCCGAGTCTACGCCGGAATTCCGCCTGCGCGTTCTGGCAGCGGCAGAGTCGCGCGAGCGGGAGAACATAGGCCAGCTAACTTGGGCGGGCGCACTCGCGGCGGTAGTGGTGATGGCGCTGGCGGGGTTGCTTTTTTCTGAAGTCAGGGAACGACGGGCCGCGCCCCGGGCAGTGGTCACGGTTTCTGGGCCGAGCCTGTCGCAGTGGAGCTCGCCGACAGAGAGTTTGCTGCGCTCGCCGGCCGAGGCGCTGCTGCGCGGGACGCCGCGGCTGGGCGAGTTCTATTACCCGCTGGCGCCGCCGCGCGCCCGGGCCGCAGAAGAAAAGGGAGGCAACAATGAAAGCTAAACTCGCACTACTCTTGGCCAGCGTACTGGTGCCGATTCTGGCCGTGGCCCAGGGGCCGCCGCGGATGCCCGCGCCGGCGCCGATGCCCATGCCGCCGCCTGACCCCGTCGGAGATAATCTGTTTCCTCCGGAGCTGGTGATGGCGCATCAGAACGAAATCGGGCTGCGCCCCGAGCAGAAGACCTACATCCGCCAGGAAATCGCCAAAGCGCAGAGCGTGTTCACGGAGCGGCAATGGGAGCTTCAGGATGCGATGGAAGCCCTGGGCGATCTACTGGGGGAGCCGCAAGTCAGCGAAGAGCAGGTGTTGGCCCAGCTCGAAAAAGTGCTGCAAGCGGAGCGCGAGATCAAACGCACCCAGATGACGCTCATGGTGCGCATCAAGAACAAGCTCACGCCCGAGCAACAAGGGCGCTTGAAGGAGCTCCGACCGCGCCCGCCCATGCCTCCACCGCCGGGCCCGGCGTTCGGGCCCGGGGCGCCGCGCTTCCATCCTGCGCCTCCTCCGGCCGAGCCACCGCCCGTCCTGTAACAACCACCATTTTTCTTTGGTTGGCTTGAGGGGCGAAATGGTGTATGAATTTGTGTTTCCATGCGAGGTCGTCTCACTCGGCGGCGGTTTCTGCGTGATTCCGGCACCGCAGCCCTCGGGCTGGTGCTTACCGGCTCCCTACGGGCCCAAGGGGTGCCGAGCTTTGACCTGGTCCTGAAGGGCGGCCAGCTCCTCGACGGCACCGGGGCGCCTGCTTGGTACGCCGACATCGGCATCAACCGCGATGCCATCGCTGCCATCGGAAGCATTTCCCCCGAGCAGGGCCGGCGTGTGCTGCACATTGCCGGCCTGCACGTCGCTCCGGGATTCATTGACATCCACTCGCACTCTGACGGCGACATCCTCGTCTATCCCAACGGCGAAAGCCGCATCCTTCAGGGAGTAACCACCGAGCTGACGGGCAACTGCGGGTACTCGGCGGCGCCCCTGGCGGGCGCGGATGTCGAGGCGCGCCGGCGCGAGTGGCTGATTCAGTGGGGCGAGCGTGCTGACTGGGGGAGCGTCGCCAGCTACTTTGACCGCG
>CAYTXK010000213.1:0-2008 GCA_964441645.1 uncultured Acidobacteriota bacterium | reverse complement strand
GCTCGGGCAGGGGACGCTGCGGTCGAACGCCATCGGCGTCGTGGACCGCCCGCTGACGGCAGAGGAACTGAAAGCCGTTCTCGAAGCGGTTGAGCAAGGGCTGGACGAAGGCGCTGTGGGGCTTTCGACCGGGCTCGAATACACGCCGGGGATGTATACGCCCACGGAAGAAATCGTGGCCATGGCGCGGGTGGTGGCGCGCCGGGGCGGACTCTATGCCTCGCACATCCGCAACGAAGAGGCGCTGCTGCTGGAAGCGGTCAAGGAAGCCATTGACATCGGGCGACGCGCCGGGCTGCGCGTGGAAATTTCCCACCTCAAAGCCGCGGGGCAGATCAACTGGGCGAAGCAGCGAGCGGCGCTGGAGCTGATCGAATCGGCGCGCCGCGAGGGCGTGGACGTGCGCGCTGACGCGTATCCCTACACCGCCTATTCGACCGGGCTCAGCATCTTCCTGCGCGGCTGGGCGCGCGAAGGCGGAGCGCCCGCTTTCCTCAAGCGCCTGCGCGACCGCGAGCTGCGCGCCCGCATCCGTCAAGAGGCCCTGGACTACGTGCAGGGCGACCCGGGGGATTTCAAGCTCATCCAGATCAGCGCCGTGCGCACGGAGAAGAACCTCGTCGTGGTGGGCAAGAACCTGGAAGAGATCGCAGCGCTGTGGAAGATCGAGCCGGTAGACGCCTTGCTGCGCTTGCTGGAAGAGGAAGAAGGCGATGTGTCCTATATCGGCTTCGCCATGAGCCCTGAAAATGTGGAGACGGTGCTCTCGCACCCGCTGGTGATGATTGGCTCCGATGGCACTGTGCAGGCGCCGGTGGGCCGCGCCGCTCTGACCAAGCCGCACCCGCGCTCTTACGGTGCTTACGCCCGCGTGCTGGACTACTACGTGCGGCAGCGGAAGCTATTCGACCTGCCCACCGCCATCAAAAAGATGACCAGCATGCCGGCCGACCAGATTGGGCTCAGCAACCGCGGACGGCTGGCCCGCGGCCTGAAAGCCGACCTGGTGGTTTTCGACGCTGCCGGGCTGGAAGACCGCGCCACCTTCGCCGATCCGCACCGCTACCCCGCCGGCATCGCCTACGTGCTGGTGAACGGCGTGGTGGTGGTCGAGCAGGGGCGTCACACCGGGGCGCGGCCGGGGCGCGTGCTGCGCAAAGCCTGACCACGCAATTAGCCACAGAGACACGGAGGCATGGAGAGAAAATGTTGTCTCGGCGCGTTGAGAGGCTTGTCCGCGCTTGGCTGTGCATTCTGCTGCTGGTTCCAGCAGCCGCCGCGGCGCAGGACGAAGCGGTGCGCTTCGAGCGCGCCTTCGAACGCATTGACCAATTCGTCGCCCAGCACATGGAGCAGAACCGCACCCCGGGTCTGGCGCTGGCGGTGACGAACCGTCAGGGGCTGCTGCACGTGGGCAGCTACGGCTTCGCCGACCTCAAGGCGCGCCGGCCCGTGACCCCGGAAACACTTTTTGAGATCGGGTCGATTTCCAAGTCCTTCACCGCCATCTCGCTGCTGCAACTGCGCGAGGAAGGGAAGTTCGACCCGCAGGCGCCGGTGACCAAGTATCTGCCCTGGTTCGACATCCAGACGAAATACGAGCCGCTGACCGGCCACCATCTGCTCACGCACTCGGCGGGCATCTTGCGCGACCGCAACGACGTTTACTTTTCGCCCTACGTGATTTACGGGCTGCGGGAGCGCCAGACCGGGTACGCCCCCGGCAAGAAATTCTCCTACTCCAACGTGGGCTACCAAGTGCTCAGCTACCTGCTGGAACAACTGGACGGGAAGCCCTACGAGGAAGCCGTCCGCCGGAGAATTTTCGCGCCACTGGGGATGACCTCGAGCTCTCCCGCGATTACCAACGAAATCTACGACCGGCTGGCAGTGGGTTATATGCCGTTATACGATGATCGCCCCACCTCCCGCTCGACGCCGCTTATTGAGGCGCCCTGGTTTGAGTACCGCGTCGGCGATGGCTGCGGAATCAGCCGCCGCTTGCGCC
>CAYTXK010000212.1:0-4285 GCA_964441645.1 uncultured Acidobacteriota bacterium | reverse complement strand
GCCCGCGGCGAAGCCCGAAGTCAAGCCCGTCGAGGCCAAGCCAGCGGCCCCTCCCGTCGCTCCGGAAATCAAACCGGCACCACCCCCGCCCGCGGCTAAGCCCGTCGAGGCGCCAGCGCCGCCGAAGCCCGCGGTCAAGCCGCCACCGCCGCCCGTTCCCGCGCCGGCGTTTGAGATTCCTGTCGAAGTGGCAGTGCCGATCTGGAAGAAGCCCGCCGGGCTGGCCATCGGCGCCGTCGTGCTTATAGTGGTGATGGCCGGCGCTTACTTCGCCCTGCGCCCCGGAAGCCAGGGAACAGAACCAGCGACGGAAACCGCGGCGCCAGGGACGCAGGCGCCGCCGCCGACGCCGACGCCGACGGGCGTCCAGCAGACTCCTCAGCAGCAACAGCAAGCCCTGATTGATCAGGCGCAGAAGCTAGCCGACTCGGGCAATTACAAGGGCGCACTGGCCAAGCTCGAGGACGCCGACAAGATTCAAGGGCCACTCAAGACCCGCATCGGCGACCTCCGCAAACAGATTAATGATGAAGTCCAGAACTCCGGCCTGCGCGAGATACGGCAAAAAGAAAGCCAGATTTGGACGGAAGCGGACAATCATTTCAAGGCCAACCGCTTCGACGACGCCGAAAAGGCTTTCAAGCAGGTGATTGCCTTGAACGGCCCGCGCCGCGCCGACGCCCAGCGCTACATCAAGGAGCTCATCCCGCAACGCAAGCAGGAGGAGAGTCTCTTTGCCCAGGGACAGGCGGCGGGGCAACAGCGCGACAACGAAGCTAAGCTTCAGGAAGCCGACCGGTTCCTGCAACAAGTAATCGCCATGAACGGCCCGCGGCGCGCCGAGGCCCAGAAGCTACAAACAGAGGTTCAGACGCGCCTGACGCAAATCGCTCAGGAGAAGGGCGCGGCGGAGAAACAGCAAGAGATCACCACGGCCGAGAACGCCATCCGGCAGGACCTTCGTCGCGAGAACTTCGTCGCGGCCCGGCAGGGACTCGAGCAGATCCGGCGCCTGGGAGGCGACCCCGGCCGCCTGAGCGGCGAGATTGACGCCGCCGAGCAGCAGCAGTTCAGCCAGCTCGAAGGCCAGTTCAACACTGCCCGCCAGCAGGGAAACAAATCAGGGCTGGAACGGCTGCTGCCCGAATTCCGCAAGCTTGCCGAGGCTGGCGGCCCTCTGGCCGGGCGCGCGAGCAATTATGTGAACAATCAGATTCCACAGGCGGTCAACGATATCGAGGCGGCTTCCCGGCCGGCGCCCGCGCCGGCGCGCCCAGCGGCAACTCGCTCGGCGACCTGCTCCGTTATTCCGGCCACACCGCGCAAGTTTGACCGCCCTGTGACCGCGGGGAGCATCCAGGGTCAGAATTTCATCGATGGGGGCGTGGTGCTCAATGCCGGGCCCAATTGCAGTCTGCCGGAGAATGTTCTCCAAGGCGCTGCTGACAACGCTCAAGTAACGGTCAGAGTGTCCATTGATGAAGGCGGCAAGGTCACCGACGGCCAGATCCTAGGGACCGACGCCGGCCCCGGCCAGGCGGTGCTGGCGGCGGCCAAGACGTCGTGGAAATTCAATCCTCCCAAGGTAAACGGCACGCCGGTAAAGACCAGCGCCGCCGTCACCGTTAAGTTCTAATCCCCTTCCCCCAAAAAGAAAACGCCCGGCAGGAGTCTGCCGGGCGCGAAAGTTTGTCGGACTCGGGTCGCGGCCTAGAAGATGAACTTGATGCCGAACTGCATGCGGCGGCTGCTGGTGTTCATGAACTGAGTGGAGAGGAAGGTGTGCTCGCTGGTGGCCTGGTCGACGGCGCTGATCAGGTTCTCGGGGATGACGCCGGTGACGCGCGCCGGAGTGGCGGAGGGGAAGAAGGCAAAGCCCGGCGTGGGCTGGGCGTCGGTGGCGAAAACGTTGCCGATACCGAACCCCGGGTTGGGATGATTGAAGAGGTCGTAAATCTCCCAGCGGAATTGCAGCACCTTGCTTTCACCCCAGCGGAAGTTCTTAAAGACGGCGAAGTCCATGTTGACGATGCCGGGGCCGGTCAGGGTGTTGCGGCCGGCGCTGCCGGCGATCAGGGTTCCCGTTCCCACGGAGAAGGGGTCGCCCGGGCGCAGCGCTATGGGCGTCTGGACAAAGCGGGCGGTCATGGGGTCGATGGGGTCGCCGTTCAAATCTTCATAGCCTGCCAGCGGGTCGACGCAATTGGGGTCTGCCAGGAGGGCCACGCTGTTCACGGGAGCATTGGGGTCGCCGACGCTGGGGCGGTCGGTGGTAAAGCGACCGTCGCCGTCGGTATCAATGCAGGCACCGAAGCCGTTGAGGGGAGTGAAGGGCTGCCCGGACTGCGCGGCAAAAATGCCGGAGACCTGCCAGCCGCCCTTCCAGAAGCCGCTGCGGGGAGCGATGTCCCAGAGGAAGCTCATGGCCAGGCGGTGGCGGCGGTCAAAGGAGGAATTTCCTTTGTCGGCTTCCAGGTTGCGGTGGTCCTGGGCGAGAGGCGTGATGGCTTCCACGCCTTCCAGGGAGAGCAAGGGGTCGGTCAAGATGGAGATGAGGTCGCCGCGGATCAAGCGCACACTGGGGCCGAAGATCTCGCTAGTGGTATCGATCAAGTGGCTCCAGGTGTAGGCGCTGGTGAAGGAGAAATCGCCCCAACGGAAATGACTCAGGCGCCGGATGAGGCTCATCTGGAAGGCGTGGTAGGTGGAGCGCCCGGCGTTGTTGACGCGCGTGACCGATCCCCGCGTGGGATCTTCGCGGAAGGTCAGCGCGGGAAACTGGCAAAAAACGCTGCCCGGGTCGGTGCAGACGAAGCAACTGGGGTCGCCCTCGAAACAGAAGGGGTTTTCATCCACGCGCTGGTAGAGCTTGGTCCCTTTGCTTCCCACCCACCCGAATTCGAGCAGAAGGTTGGGGGTCAGTTCCTGCTGCATGGAGAGCGAAAAGTGCTGCACGTAGGGATTCACCAGGTCGGAGTCGACCAAGTCCTGGTTAGAGCAGTTCAGCAGGGGAACGGAGCGCGGGCCCGGGAAGGGGATGTCCAGCAGACCCGGGTTGGGAGCCGGAGTGTCGCCGGGGAAGGTTTGCACGCGGAAGAACCAACTGCTGCAATCCGCCACGCGCGTGTTGAGGCCGGACGGGATTAGCCCAAGAGGATCATCCCCCCTCAGCAGGTCAGCCTGGGTAAACGGCGGCCCGGGAAAATCGCCGGTGGGCTGCCAGAAACTGACCCCGATGGTATCGCTCACGAAGACCGGCGAGATGGGGCCGCTTTGCCAGACCAAGAGGGCAATGTTCAGGGCCATGGGGTTGTAATGAATGCCATAGCCGCCGCGGAAGACGGTGCGGGCCCAGGGGGCCCAGGCAAAACCCAGCCGCGGGGCCAGGTTGTTGCGGTCGACTTTGATCTGGGGCCCGTTGGGGTTGAGCTTGCGGATGCCGTTGATGGGCTGCGAGTACTGCTCATAACGCAACCCAACGCTCAAAGTGAATTTCGGGGTGGCGCGGAAGTCATCCTGGAAGAAATAGAACTGGTCGAACTCCCGCAGGGGCAACTCATCCTGCCCCTGTCCGATGATGTTCCCGGTCGAATCGGTGATGACGTTAGGGAAGCGTTGAAAGGCCACCAAGGGCCGGGAGGGGGACTGCAAGAAGTCGTTCAGCCCACGGATGACGAACAGCGGGTCACCGTAAAAGTACTGGCCGAGGTCGGAGGGAATGCTGCGGATGTTGCTTTGCGTTCGGACCCAGTTGAGGCCCACCTTCATACTGTGGCGGCCGAAATTGAGGGAATAGTTGTCCTGAACCTGGAAAATGTTGCTGGCGGCCAGCGTAGGCCGGCTGTCGCGCCCCAGCGTGAACTGCTGCCCGGCCGCGGGGAAGGAGCCCTGGAAGCTGCCAAAGGCTCCGAAGTCGTCAAACACCGCGGCGGCGGGACGCAGCTCGCGGATGTCCTCGGGAACGCCGAAGGCGCCGATTCCCTGGGAAATGCGGGTGAAGGAAAAGCGGAACTCGTTGAGGGCATTGACGAAGTAGTGGCGCTCGCTCAACAGCAGGCTCTGGGTCCGCTGTTGCAAGAGGTTGCGATACTCGGGGAGTAAGCCCAGGTCGCTGAAGGCAGCCTCGCCCGCGGGCGCCAGTACGGAGCGCGGCGCCAGCAAGTCGTCGATCAGGTAGCGGCCGTAAAAGTCATCTGTATTGCTAAAGCGGAAATCGAAGCGCGCCGAGGCCTGGTGGTCGCGGACGTCGAAGATGTTGGCGTTGGGGATGAGGAAGGCTCCGTAT
>CAYTXK010000211.1:0-4293 GCA_964441645.1 uncultured Acidobacteriota bacterium | reverse complement strand
GTTCCAGTTCGCAGCGCGGTTCTCCTTCTAGCAGCGTGCGCAACCGCTAGGCGCAAAACGGCCGCGGGGTTTTCCCGTTCGCCGTGGCGATCGGAACAAGTTCGCGGCGATAGCGAGTCAGATTCAGCATGGCAATCACGCCGGAGGAGTTCAGGCAGGCGCTGGGCCACTTCGCCTCAGGTGTCACCGTCATCACCGTGGGGCTTCACGAGGGCCCGGTGCATGGCATGACGGCCAACGCCTTCACCTCCGTCTCGCTCGAGCCGCCCCTGGTGCTCGTCTGCGTCGACCACCGCGCCCGCACCCTGCCTCAGCTGCAAGCGCAGGCCTGCTTCGGTGTTAACGTGGGGCGGGAGGGCCAGCAGGTGGTGGCACAGTATTACGCCGACCCGACCCACGACCACGCAAACCCTGAACAGGTCGGCGTGCGTTACGCCTATAGCGAGTGTGGCACGCCCCTGCTCGAGCCTTGCCTGGCGCAACTCGACTGCCGCATCGTGGCCGCCCACGAGGCGGGCGACCACATTATCTTTGTCGCCTAAGTTGAGCAGGCCGCCGTGCATGACGGCCAGCCGCTACTCTTCTACAGCGGCCAGTTTCACCGCTTGCAGGGGTCCGGAGAAGGCGGTGAGTAGCGGTCGGGCAAAGCAACGGCGCCCCGGCGTGCCCTGTTGCGGTCCGCGGCTCTTTCTCAATCTCCTGATTCCATCTATAGTTTGCCCTGTTTCCCTCGGGGTCGATCGCCCGCACTGAGGAGCGCCCATGCGTTTCGGGATCTATACAGAAATCCAGACGCCGCCCGGCAAACCCTACGACCAGATGCTTTGGGAAATCATGCTGCAGATCGAGCACGCCGATGCAGTCGGCTTCGACGTCTATTCGACCATTGACCACCACTTCTTCCAGAAGTTCTCCATCTCCGCCAACCCGCTGGCCATGTTCGCTGCCGCTGCCCAGCGCACCCGACGCATCCGCTTCCGCACTGCACTGCACACGCTGCCGCTCGAGAACCCCTTGCGCCTGGCGGGCCAGATCGCCGAGGTGGACATCCTGACCAACGGCCGCCTCGAGTGTGGCCTCGGCCGGGGCCACGCCTGGCTCTACGACCCGTGCAACATCGCGCTCGAAGAGAGTCGCCCACGCTACGATGAGGCCATCGAAATCTTGATTCGCGCCTGGACGCAGGAGAGGTTCTCCTTCGAAGGGCAGTTTTACAAGGTGAAGGATGTTTCGGTGGTCCCCAAGCCGATCCAGAAGCCGCACCCGCGGCTCTTCACCGGCGGCACGAGCGACATCACCTACCAGATGGCCGGCGAGCGGGGCTGGGGCATTTTTGTCCCCCCGCGGCTGCCCTGGAGCGTGCTCGAAGCCCCGCTCAACATCTACAAGAAAGCCTGTGCGGTCAGCGGGCACGCGCCGGACATCGTCTATATTCGCCCCGTCTACCTCGATGAGGACGAGCGGCAGATTCGGTGCGAGGTCGAAGAAGCCCTGCACAATTTCCTCGCTTTCAACGCCTCGCCGGTGTACTCGCTCCACAGCGAGGAAAAGAAGGCGGAGCTGCGCGCCAAGGGCTATGGGTTCTATGCCAGCGGCGCCCTGGAGTCGCTCGAGCAGCTCACCTACGAGCAGATCGTCGAGCAGGAAATCGGTTTCATTGGCACACCCGAGAAGGTCATCGCACAGGTGAAGGGCTTGCAGGCCAAAGGGGGCATCGGTGAGTTGGCCATCGTCTCCAACTTCGGCGGGCTGGCGCACTGGAAGTCCATCAAGACCCAAGAGCTCTTTGCGCGCCAGGTAATGCCGGCCGTCCGCTGAGCGAGAGGTGAGCCATGCACGAAGAGGTCACCGGGCCTGGAGCGACCGCCGCGCTCGAAGCCTTCCCCCCGATGAGCGCCCGCCGGATGCTGATCCTGGGCGGCATCGCCCTCATCCTGGTGGGAATGATCTTCGGCGACATCTTTGCCGTTTTCATCCTCCACCAGAACGCAGGCCGTATCGGTACAAACCTGCACGCCGCCACCGAAGCTGTGGCCGCGGGCAATCCGGACGCTGTCCTCGACCATTTCGCGGCCATCGGCAAACTGCTCGAGAACCGTGGCACGAAAGTTGACACCCACGTCCACATCATCGCCTTCGGCTATCTCGCTCTGCTCCTCGCGCTTCTCCAGCCCTATGTCGCTCTGAGCCCTGCTCGCCAGCGGCAACTGGCCAAGCTCTTCCTCTTTGGTGCCGTGCTGCTGCCGGTCTCCGTCTTCCTCATCTACTACGTCGGCCTTGCCTACAGCCCGCTCCGCGCCCTCGGTTGGGCCAGTATCATCGCCGACTTCGGCGGCCTGCTGGTCATCGTCGCCTGTGCGGGCGAGCTCCTGGGACTGGGGCGCCACCTCCAATCGGGCCGCCAGGCGATGAGGGCGGAAGAGATGCTCCTCGAGCACGATTGGTCGAGCCGGGCGCTGCTCGTCGGCGGCACGGTGCTTGTGCTGGCTGGCTATCTCCAGGGGGCTTACTACGCTGCCGTCGACCTCTACCCGCAGGAGGCACAGGACACACAACTGCTGCGGACGATAATTGATAGCGCCGCCGCCCAGAACCTGTCGCGAGCGACACAAGCAGTGCATCAGTACGGGATGTTGCAGGCCGATAAGGCCGTCAAGATCGCGGCCCACGCTCACCTCATCGAGTTCGGAACGCTGGCCCTGCTGCTAGCCTTTGTGCAGCCTTTCGTTTTTCTGCGCGAGCGCTGGAAGCGCCGCTGGATCTTCACCCTGCTGGCTGGCTCGGTGATTCTACCTGTGTTCGTCCTGCTCGAAATCTACTGGGGCCTCCTCGCCGGCGCGATCGCTGACCTCGGCGGCCTGCTGGTGATCCTCGGACTGACGGGAATGCTGGTGGGCCTGCTGCGTTACACCGGTCGGCTCGATGCGGAGAGGGCTTCGCCGTGAGCGGCTCGCGAAAGCTTCTTCTCGTCAGCGGCCTGCTGCTGACGATGTGGGGGATGAGCTACGGCCTTTACTACGCGCTGTTCGACGAGCACCAGACGCTGGAGCGCATGGGCGAACGGCTGGCCTCGAGCTTCGCTCGCGCTGCCCAGAACCAGATGGACGATGCCCACGCCGCGCTGGATGACTACGCCGCCGCCCGCTTTGAGTACATCCGGGAGGTCGATGTCCACTCCCACTGGTCTGGCCTGGCGCTGCTGCTTATTCTCTTCGGCCTTACCTTCGACCAGCTCGGCTTCTCCGAGCGCACCCGCGGCTATCTGGCCGCCCTGCTCGTGCTCGGCTCTTTCGCTTTTCCGCTCGGTGTCATCCTGCAAACGCTGAACCGCGGCCGGTTCCCGCAGGTGTTGGCTGTGGTGGGCTCGGCCCTGCTCATTCTCGCGCTTACTGGCGTGGCCGTTGGCTTGGCGTGTTCGAATAAGGACCGGGACCGAGGTAAAACAAGAGGATGACAGCAACGTTGGAGCGCATCGATGCGGTCGCCCGTAAAGTGCAGTTCTGCTTCCGTCAGCAAAACAAGGAATCGGTCTAACAAAATCTGTTCGCGCCCAAGGCGCAACGGAATCAGCCTCGCCAGGCTACCGGCGGCGCTGGCGGGAGCGGTCGTAGCGTGCGGTCACCGTAGTTCGAAGGCCGCCGCGGGGCGTAAACTCCCCTCGGACCTCGGCCCACACTGGCCGGACAGCTTTCACCACGTCGCGAAGGATGCGATTCACTGCGTTCTCGTAGAAGATTCCCAAATTGCGATAACCCAGAATGTAGTGTTTCAGCGACTTGAGTTCGATGCACTTACGGTCTGGCTGGTAACGGATTGTGATGGTACCGAAGTCCGGTAGTCCTGTGCGAGGGCAAACGGAGGTGTACTCCGGAATCACGGTGGTGATTTCGTAGCCGGGGAATTGGTTATCCCACGTCTCGATGGGCGGCAGCTTCGCGTCCAAGCCGGCGCGTGTGTGCTCGGGTGTGTACTTCGCCATCCAACGCCACTTAAACGCATGGCCATCATAACATGGCTGCAATGGGCTTCACCTACCGCTGTGCAAACTCCAGATATCGTGCAGAGGAGGGTTCTGTTGAATCGCCTGGCAAATCGGCCAACCTGGAGTTCAAGGCAGACAGGCCTCCTGAATTGCACCAAAACACGCCTCCTGGAACAGGCCAAAGAAGCCGTCACCGCGCCCGGCCGAACAGCTCAAGATATTGCGCAAATACTGTGCACAGCGGATTTCTGGCTCGCGATGCTCTAACCCGTTGAATTCCCTAGCTCGTACCGCCATTTACCACCATCAAC
>CAYTXK010000210.1:0-4311 GCA_964441645.1 uncultured Acidobacteriota bacterium | reverse complement strand
TGAGCGGTCTTGACTGCCTCGGAGGCAATGCGAACAAGATCCCTCCTGACGTCGAGCAGCTCCTGAGCGGCGAGCACCCGGTAGTAGGCCAGGCGGACCCCGGTCAACACCCGGTAGCGCTGTTCTTCCGTTTCAAATTCAGCGATTTTCACTTCCTGTCCGACAATCTTGCGATTCAACCCGAGCTTGCCGCCAGTGACGAAGGTTTGCGAGACGAAGAACCCCTGCTCGCCACCGCCGAACGCCCCACCTCGAATCTCCTCGCCAATGTAGCCAAGCGTGGGGTTCGGGTACAAGCCAACCTGGCGGCGTTGTGCGTTCGAGGCTCGCACTTGCGCGGCCGCCTGCGTCAAGGTGGGATTACTCGCCAGAGCCATCTGTTCAAGTTCGTCAAGCCGATAGACCGGGCCGGTGGGTTTTTCTTGCGACTTCCTCAGCCAGGGGAATTCGGGCTTGACAGTGGGTATCTGGCCCATTTGATGCTGGCGGTGCATTTCTTGCTGGTCCTGCGCCGGCATGCGAAGTGGTGACGTCATGCATAGAAGTACTGCAAAGCCAATACTCGTCGCTGCTTTCTTCATGGATGCATCTCCTCTCTGATCGCCAATGGCATCTAGTCGTGTGGGTGTTCAGCGGGCTTCGTGGGACGGCCTTCCCCTTTCAAGGCCATGATTTCGTCGTACTTGTCGGGCGGGAGCACGCGAACCAGGGTCATCATTCCCATCATGTTGGCACTCCAGTTTCTCGGCAGGCCGTAGGTCTCGGGCTTGGCCACCGCCTCATCCATGCCCATTTCCATGAACGCGTCCTGGGGAAAGCCGGGAACGGAGCTGGCATCGGGCGCGACCGGCGAAGGCATCCTATGCTCGAAACCAAGCGCCGCGGCCATGGACTGCATCTGGCTCATGGCCTGCGGCTCGTTGGTTGCCGCTGTGGTAATCATTCGATCCTGAAGAAGGTCGGCCATGCTGTTCATCATGTGGTGTGGCAGATGGCAATGCAGCATCCAGTCGCCGGGATAGGCGGCGTCGAACTCGATGTCTTTCGCCTGAGCGACTCCGACAAGCACCGTGTTGGTGGGATACCAGGCCGATTCCGGGACACGTCCTCCCTCGGTACCCGTGATGTAAAACTGTTGGCCGTGCAGATGAATGGGGTGGTGATCCATGCCCAAGTTGACGATGCGGATGCGCACCCGGCTGCCCAACCGCACCACCATGGGTGTGGTCGCCGGGCTGGAGACGCCGTTGATGGTCAGCCAGTTGAATTCCATCGCCGCCGTATTTGGAACTGTGTTGTTTGGCAGGATCGCCCAGCCTTGCAGGATGAGCCCGAAGTCGTGATCCACCCGCGGGTGATGAGGCTTGTTGGGATGGATGAGGAACATTCCGATCAAGCCCATCATTTCCTGCATGGGACCGTGCGCGTGGTAAAAGTAGGTGCCCTGCTGGTGCAAAGTAAACTCGTAGACGTAGCGGCCCCCCGGTGGGACGGGTTGCTGGCTGATGTAGGGAACCCCGTCCATCTCGATAGGAACTTCCAGGCCATGCCAATGGATGGTGGTCGATTCGGGCAGATGGTTGTCGAAGACGAGGCGAACCCGATCGCCTTCATTCACCTGGATGGCGCGGCCGGGACAACTGCCGTTGTAGCCCCAAACATCCGCCATCTTGAAAGGCACGAACTGGCGTTTGACTGGCTCAGCCACGAGATTGAAGACTTTGACGCCGTTGTCCATGGTGAAGGGCAGATTGGGAACGTCCGGCGTGACCACAGGGAGTGGAATGCCGCGAGGGGATAATTTAGCCGCCAAGCCTTCCTCCCGTTTCGGCGGTTGTTGGTAAGGCACAGGCGGCTGGTGCTGCTGATGTTGTTCCTGCTGCCTGGCGTGGAGCGTGCGGCCTGTCAACAGTCCAGCCGCCGCGACTGTCCCGCCAAAAAGAAAACCTCTCCTTGTTGTTTTCATCTCTCTATCTCCTTTACTCTGACCGTGAACGGCCGGTCGTGAACTTCCTGCGCATTCTATTCGTCTCCTTCCGTGTTTATGAGTGTGGGGCTTGCTTTCCGGGCCTTGAGTTTGGGGTTCCGCCCCCACGGCTTCGCCGGCTGCCAGTTGCTCCATGAGCTTTAGCTCTTCTGGAGAAAGGTTCGGCAGGCGGCGGATGAAGGAGACCAACTGCCAGATTTCCTCCGGGCTGTCTTCCCCGCCCCAGGCGGGCATGCCGGTGAAACGGACCCCATTGCTGATGATGTAGTACAGCTCGCCATCGGTGAGCCCTTGTGTCTCCGCATCCTTCATATCCGGTGCCTTCGGATAAAGGTTGCGCCCGATGACCGTGTTGCCGCTACCGTCCAGCGCATGGCAGGTGGCGCAATGGTCGACCCAGTGGGCGCGGGCCGCGGCCAGGCTCTCGGGCGTCGAAGGATAGGGATTCTGGAGTTTTTTGGCGCCCGCCGGCGTGGCAATCTTGCGCGCGTGGCGGGCCAAAAACTCCTCCACCCGCGAGGGCTTTTCCTTGGCGCTGAAGCCATGACGGGCGATGGCCACGCCGAGATAGGAAAGCCCGGCGAGCAACAGAAGGACAATCGTAATCAGCCCTTTTGTTCGTGTGCGCATGAGCGTTTCACCTCGTCTTCATTTCGTCAGTTCCAGATCAACCAGTGGTTCGAGCTGCGCCAGGGAGATGCGGACGTTGGCCAGCTCGCGGTAGTAGTCGGCTTCGTAGTTGAGCAGGGTGGAAAAACTCTCGAGCACCGTCTGGAAGTCCACGGTGCCCACTTCATAGGCCGCCAGCGCCGACTCCAGCGCCAGCGAGGACTGCGGCACGATGGCCTGCGAATAGAGCCGCGCCAGCTCCTGGGAGGCCTGGGCAGCGAGATAGTGCTCTTTCACCTGGAAGAGGACAGTGACTTCCTGGTTCTGGCGGCTGCGCTGGGCGCCGAGCAGCTCTTCGGTGGCCTCGCTCACGGCAGCGCGGCGCTTGGCGCGGTAAAAGACGGGAATGTTGAGCCCGACCACGAAGCCGTGCATATCGGGCAGCAACGGGCGGTTGGCATAGGTGTAGCCGACTTCAAAGTCGGGGTAGTACTCCTTGCGCGCCAGGGCCAGAAGCACCTGCTGGCGCTCGACCTGCTGCTGCTCGCGGCGCAGGCTGGGGTCGTTCTCGCGCGCCGACTGGAAAAGCGACTCGAGCGCAACGGCCAGCTCGACCGGCTCGAGCGCGGCGGGCGGGCCCAGCGGCATTTCCGGGTCGCGGCCGAGCAGCATGTTCAGGCGCGCCTGAGCGGTGCGCGCCTGCTGCTCGAGCAACGTCAAGCGCTGCCGGAGCCGCAAAACCTCGACCTGGGCGCGGAGGACATCCTGCTGAATACCTTTGCCGACCCGATAGCGGGCCTCGGTAATGCGGGCCATTCTTTCCAGCAAGTCCCCATTCTTGCCGGTTATTTCCGTTGCTTTGCGGGCGTAGGCGTACTCGTAGTACGCGGCTTTGACCTCGGCCACGATCTCTCGGCGCGCGGCTTCGTAGTCCCACCAGGCAGCCTCGGCCTCGCGGTCGGCGATCTGGCCGCGCAGCTTCCGCTTGCCCGGATAGGGAATTTCCTGGGTGGCACTGACACTGCGGAAGCTCGAAGGGTCGTCGCGCATCACCCCGAAGGGCTTGAGATTGCCCATCCAGCCGACGCTGACGCGTGGGTCGGGGAGCGCCTGCGCTTGCGGGACGCGTCGCCGCCGCGCTTCGACGCGGCGGAGGGCACTTTGCAGGCCGGGGTTTTTCTCCAGCGCTTCCCGCAGCAACTCTTCGAGACTGACCGGAGCGCCAACGGCCTGGGGCGGGCTCTGGGGCGCTACTGTGACGGTGATTTGGTTTGCGGGCGCGGTATCCTGCGCCATCGCTGCCGCGGGCGCGAGCGAGACAAGAAGACCGGCAAGCGCGCCCACCCACTTCGTAAAACTTTTCTGTTGCATGGCAGACCTCTCTCACAAACGAGATTCGAGAAAAAACTCTCAGACAAGCTGAGAATCGGACGAGAGAGGCTTAGATCAAGAAAACGCAGTAGAGGGTGGAAAGAGAGGAAGCCGCGTGTGGTCGGAAGGGGGTCACCCGCAGCACTTCGGACTTACTCGCAGGTGCGCTCACCGTGGAGAAAGTTACCGCCGCTAGGGGGGTTGTGCGGCTGACGGGCAGATTCAGGGACGCAATGGTTCTCAAGGCGGCGTCGTTCGCGGTAGTCACGCAGCAGTTCGCTTCATTCGCGCGAACCTTCACCGGGCTCGGCTTCGGTTTCGCGCCCATGGGACAGGGGTCATCG
>CAYTXK010000209.1:0-4347 GCA_964441645.1 uncultured Acidobacteriota bacterium | reverse complement strand
CAGCATGGTGAACTCGGGGTTGTTGCGGGTGGAGAGGCCCTCGTTGCGGAAGTTGCGGTTGATTTCATAGACGCGGTCGAGGCCGCCCACCACCAGCCGCTTGAGGTACAGCTCAGGGGCGATGCGCAGGAAGAGGTCGAGGTCGAGCGCCTGGTGGTGAGTGACGAAGGGGCGGGCCACCGCGCCCCCCGCGATGAGCTGCATCATCGGGGTTTCGACTTCCAGAAAGCCGCGCCCTTCGAGAAACCGCCGCAGGTAGCCGATGATGCGCGCCCGGGTCTCAAAAATCTTCCGCACCCCGGGATTGACCAGCAGGTCGAGGTAGCGCTGCCGGTAGCGCTGCTCGACGTCGGCCAGCCCGTGCCACTTTTCCGGCAGCGGCAGCAGTGCTTTGGCCAGCAAGACCAGTTGCTCCGTGAAGAGCGTCAACTCGCCCGTCTTGGTGCGGCCCAGGCGGCCCTCGACCCCGATGACGTCGCCGAGGTCCAGCAGCTCGAAGAGCCGCCAGCTTTTCTCACCCAGTTGGTCGCGGCGGAAATAGCATTGCAGGTTGGCGCCGCCGGCGTGCAGGTCGGCGAAGCCTGTCTTGCCATGGAAGCGTATGGCGAAGATCCGCCCCGCCAGGCGCGCCCGCGGCCGCTCGGCTTCCAGCTCCTCCGCCGAGGCGGCGTTATAACGCGTTGTAATGTCAGAAACCGAGTGCGTGGGGTCGAACCTGTGCGGGTAGGGGTCGTGGCCGAGCTGCTCGATCTCCCGGAGCTTTTTCTGCCGCTGGAGGAACTGATCCTGCGGCTCGAACAGCAGTGGCGCGTCCAAGCTATCTCCGCTCCGGCTCAAGTGTCGTCGTGGCCGCCCCCCGGTGGCTCAAACAGGCCAGCGCGATTGTAGCGGCGGCCTTTCCAGTGGGTCAAGGAAACCCGCTCGGCTTGACCCGCAGAGCAGGGCGGCTTAGACTGGGCTCTCCTTTGCGTCACGCGGGTCCGGGCTGCGCATCTTCGCCCACCCCACCTCCTCTCGCTGGGTTCGCCTTTTTGGGAGTAGGCTGGGAGAGGGTGCACCCTCCGTGGAGTCGGGGGTTCAGCGGAGAGGAGTAGGGTAAAACTCGTTCGCCCATCGTGAGTCCGCGGCGACAACCCGAAGGCGAGCTGCCCGAAGCGGTGGCCATTCGCCGCGCCCAGGCGGGCGACGCCGCGGCCTTCGAGCGCCTCTACCAGTTGCACAAGGGCCGCGTCTATTCGCTCTGCCTGCGTATGGTCGGCAATCCCGCCGGAGCGGAGGACCTGACCCAGGAAGCTTTCCTGCAACTCTTCCGCAAGATCCAGACCTTTCGCGGCGAATCGGCCTTCTCCACCTGGCTGCACCGGCTGGCGGTGAACGTGGTGCTGATGCAATTGCGCCGCAAGGTGCTCCCGCAGGTCTCGCTGGAAGAGACGGTGGAGACCGACGAGCCGGGCGAAGAGGTGAAGCGCGAGCCGGGCAAAGAGGATCCTTCGCTGGTGGGCGCCTTGGACCGCGTGGCGCTGGAAGATGCCATCGAGCAACTCCCCGCCGGCTACCGCGCCGTCTTCGTGCTGCACGACGTCGAAGGCTACGAGCACAACGAGATTGCCCAGATGCTCGGCTGCTCCATCGGCAACTCCAAATCCCAGCTCCACAAGGCCCGCCTGCGTCTGCGAGCCTTGTTGCGCCTGGCGCGGCGGAAAAGATTAGGGGGCGGGCAAACGCCAGGGCCTCTTTCGACATCATAGAGAGGGAAGGCAGGGCTTGCCATGGGTCGGCAGGAAAGCTAGAATCCAGGTCCCCCCGCTTGACACTATGAACTGTAACGATTTCGAACAACTGGCGGGCGAGCTGCTGGAGGGTGAGTCCCACGCCGGGGCTTCCACTCATCTGGCTTCTTGTCCTAACTGTCGCTTGCTGATGGATGAGCTGGCGGCCATCCAACACGCCGTCCACACCCTTCCGGCCCGCGAGCCGGGCGACCGGCTGTGGGAAAAGCTTCACGCCGCCGCGATGCAAGAAGGGCTATGGAAAGAAACCAGCCGGTGGCGCTGGCTCGAGTTCCTGGCTCCAGAAGCACAAGAATTCGTCCCGGTGCGACCCGCCTTTGCCGCGGTACTGGCGCTGATGGTGGTCGCGGGCGCTGGCCTGCTGCGGTATTCCGATCTTGATGTGAGCGTCGCCGTGGACAAGCCTGACAATCCCATCGAAGTGGCGCAGGCGGAGCTGGTGCAAGAGGCCGGCTACGCGACCCGTTATGACCTTCACTTGCAGAACGTCGAAGCCGGCGTGCGCGATGAGCTGTCCCGGGAAGCGGAATTGGACCGGCGCGGCACTCGGCCGCTCGACGACGTCGACCGCGCCATCGAAGAAACCCAGCGGCAGCTGAAGACCTACCCGGATGACGGCCTGTCCCGCGACGAGTTGCTGCGTCTATACCGGCAAAAAGCCGGGGTCTTGCAGGCCCTGGCCACGCCGGCCTTCTACGAGGAGGCTCGCTGAGCCTTATGGCTCGCGCGCGTCGAAGCCTGCTGGTGTCGTTTGCCCTTCTGGCGTTGCCACTGGTGGCGGCGGCACAGCAGGAGGAAATCGTCCGCACCTTCCCGGCTCATTCGGGTACGGTGCTGGAAGTGCGCAACCAGACCGGGCGGGTCGTGGTCGAGTCCTGGAACGAGCCCCAGGTGAAAGTGATCGCCGTGCGACACTCGCGCGCCGTGGAAGCCCACTTCGAGCAGGCCGCTAAACAAATCCACGTCCACACCCACCTGATACAAAGCTCGGGGTCGGCCAGTGAGCGCGTCGTTGATTACACCGTCTGGGCGCCGCCTACTGTCCAGCTCAAGATCACGCTCGATTCCGGTACTTTGCAGGTGGCCGACTTTTCCGAGGACGTAACCATCGAGACCGTGGCAGCCAACGTCCTGCTGCGAAATCTCTCGGGCTACACCTCGGTCAAGACCCTGAACGGCAGTCTGCAGGTCGAAAGCAGTTCCGGCCGCCTGGAGGCGACTTCGATCAGCGGCAGCCTGAGTTTTCGCGACCTCGACACCCGCTACCTCGTCGCCAATACCACCTCCGGCGCCATTTCCTACGAGGGCGATTTCCGCTCCGGCGGCTCCTACGACTTTCGCAACCACGACGGCGCCATCGAAGTCTCGGCTCCCGCCACGGCCTCTTTTGAGCTCACCGCCAATTCCGTCCGCGGCGAAGTGACCAGCGAATTTCCTCTGAACCGGCGCTCGCACGCCCGCGCGCCCCAGGTGGCGGGCGCCCGCAGCCTGCTGGGCACCGTGCACAGCGGCGAGGCGCTGGTGAGCCTGACGTCGTTCAGTGGTAGAATCCGGCTGCGCAAGCGTTAAACGCCGTCAAAGGCGTACAAGCGCGCGCCTAAAACGCGCCGAAAGCGCCGATTCGTTTTACCTTCATGCTATGACCCTGGCGCCCATCCCCATCCGCTCCCAGGTGTTTCTGCTGGGTTTCATGGGCTGCGGCAAGACTACGGTGGGCCGCCTGCTGGCCCAGCGCCTGGGCTGGAGTTTTGCGGACCTGGACGAAGAAGTGGAGCGGCGGCAGGGGCGCAACATTCGGCAGATTTTCGAGGAGCAGGGCGAGGCGTACTTTCGCGAGGCGGAGCGCGAGGTGCTGGAGCACCTGCTCGAGCGCGGGGCCCAGGAATCCTTGGTAGTGGCGCTGGGCGGGGGCACCTTCGCCCAGCCGGCGAACCTGGAGCTGCTCCGCGCCAACGGCGGCATCACCATCTGGCTCGCCTGCCCGCTCGAGGAATTGCAGCGGCGCTGCCGCGGCCTGACCAGCCGCCCTCTCCTGCGCGACCCGGCGAGTTTCCGGCAGCTTTACGAGCAGCGCCTGCCGTATTATCAGCAGGCCGACTTCCGGGTGGAGGCCGACCGGCCCGGCCCGGAGGGAGTGGTGGAGGATATTCTGCGATGCGGCGTCTTTTAGTTCTCGCGGGGCTGGCGATTGCGCTCGCCGGGCTTCCCGGCTCTCTCGCCGCCCAGTCCGCCCCGTCAGGCTCGTCGCAAGAAGGGCGCCTGCGCATCCTGGTGCGCGGCCAGGCGATCGGCAGCGAGCATTACGAGATCAACACCACGGCGACGGAAATCTCGGCGCGGGCGGAAGTCGCCCTGCAGTCAGGCAACCAAAAGGTGCGGCAAACGGCCACGCTCGTCCTGAACCCCGACGGCTCTCTCCGCAGCTATGAGTGGAAGCAGGACGAGCCGCGCAAAAGCTGGGTGCGGATGGAATGCACGGCCGGCCAGGCCACCATCCACTTCCCGCGCGACGACGGCACGGAGGACCAGCAGGTCTACAACCTGGGCGACGGCCGCG
>CAYTXK010000208.1:1863-4375 GCA_964441645.1 uncultured Acidobacteriota bacterium | reverse complement strand
GCCGACCACCTGTCCCATGCCGAAGCCTTTGTCGCGCGCCCAGTTTGACAGCGTTAGGTGGGCGACGCCGCCCGCGCCGGAGTAGGCGGCAAAGGCGGCGATGAGGAACCAATCGCCGCCCGGGGGAAGGAAGCGGAAGCGGCCGCTCTCCAGATCAAAACCGGCAAAGCCCGCTAGCCCGGCCGCCCAGCGGTGTGCGTCAGCAAAATACAGGCACAGGAGCGCCAGACCGCTGAGCAGAACGAGAATCATGAACCAATTGAGAATCTCAAGCGTGCGCTCGATGCGCCGGCCGACGATTAGCGCCGCCACACACACGAGATACATGGCAACTCCGATCCAGAAGAGGGTGGCCGTATCGGCCGGGCCGACCAGGCGCCCGCGGGAGGCAAAAAAGAGGGCGCTGGCGGCGTTGGCGGCCCAGGCCGGCCAGCCCCATTGCAGGAAGTAAAACAGCGCGTACAAGACTCCCCAGAAGGCCGCTCCGGGGCGGGTGCGCATGAAGCCGATGACCGCCGGTTCGCCGGTGTACAGCGTGTAGCGGATGAGCTCTTCGTTGAAGACGGTCTGGAGAAAGACGGCGACCGTCGTCACCCACAGCAGCGACAGTCCGTAGCGCACGAAGACCGCCGGGCCGAGCAGCCATTCGCCGCTGCCGATCGAGAGCCCCAGGATAATCGCGCCGGGCCCGATGACGCCGAGCACGCCGAGCCCGCGCGAAACCCGCGGCGCGGGGAGCGCGGCCCGGCCCCAGGCGTCGAGCCCCGAGCGGGCTTCCGGCGCAGATGGTGCCGGCAGCGCGGGCACTTACTTGCCGGTCGGACTTTGCGCGCCCGGCGGCCCGTCCACCCAGTTGACGTCCCAGGCGCCGTCGGTCATGACGTACGACAGAACGTCCTCTCGCGGGCCGGTCCAGGCTTGGTGGGCTTTCTTGGCGTTGATGTACCCCCAGCCGCCCTGGTTCAACTCCATGCGCTGGCCCTCGCACTCCAGACTGAATGTTCCGCGGATAATGGTGATGGACTCATTGGCGCTGTGCCAGTGGCGCGGCACGTGGATGCCCTTGGGCGCCCAGATGAGCAATTGCGTGGCCTTGGTCTTGGGGTCCACGCGCAGGATGGCGGCGCGGGGCGAGCGCACACCCCATTCGGGGATGATGTTCTCCCACTTCAGGTCTTTCTGGTTCATCACCATCATCGCGGCGGAAGTCGCGGGAGGCGGAGCGGCGGCCGCCGCGGGCTTGGCCGGTTTCTGAGCCGCTGGCGGCGCGGCCAGCGTAATGGTGGTTACGGCGGTAAGGAGCAACAGAGCGAGCACGGCGATGAAGCGTTTCATTATCGTTCTCCTTCTTTTAGAGTCCTCCGACGAAGCGTCCCGGGTTCAGGACGCGGTCGGGGTCAAACTGAGCTTTGAGTTTTTTCATCAGGGAAAAGTCGTCGCGCAACGGCCCCCAGGGGTTGACGTCGCGCTTGACCTCGGTGGGGCACCAGGGGAGGCTGACGCGGCCGGCGAGGTTGTTGCCGGCGTGAATCATCTCGGTGGCGGCTTGCGCGGTTCGGGCCGCCGCGTCCGTCGCCGCTGACGGCAACAGATAAACAAAGGCGATGCCCGAGCCCGCGTGTGCGGTGGCGGCGGCGGGCAGTTCGTAGCGGGCGGCGACGCCGAGCGCTTTGGCGAGGAAGGGACCGACTCCGGTTAGCGGCAGCGCGGCTTTCACCATCGTCGCGGCGGCCGTGGCTTCTCGCGCGCGGGGCAGCAGCGTGTGCAGGGCGTTCCAGAGGGAGGTTTCGCTTTCGCGGCGCGCCACGGCGAAGGAAAACGCTTTGGCGTCGCCGGCCAAAGCGCTGAAGTCGGCCTGGTAGCGCGCCATCACGGGTTCGCCGCCGCCGACGGAGACGACCAGCGACCAGTGGTCGGGGGAGAGCTGGGGTACGGCGGCAAGGCGCGCGGCCTGCGGGTCGAGCAGCTCGAGGGTGCGCGGCTGCCAGGCGGAGTGCACGATACGCCGCCGGGTTTCCAGCGCCGCCTCCATCTCCGCAAAGGCAAAAACAAAAGTTGCGGTTTCGGGCGGAGCGGGAAAGCATTTGAAGTTGATTTCGGTGATGATGGCCAGGGTGCCCAGCGAGCCGATGAGCAGCTTGGCGAGGTCGTAGCCGGCCACGTTCTTGACCACGCGCCCGCCTGTTTTGACGAGCTTGCCTTCGCCGGTGACGAACTTCACCCCCACCACAAAGTCGCGCCAGGTGCCGTAGGCGTAGCGCAGCGGCCCGGAAGCGTGCGCGGCCAGCAAGCCGCCCAGCGCGGCGCGGTCGGCGTAAGGGGGGTCAGCAGGGAGGAAGAGACCGTTGGCCGCCAGTTGCGCTTGCGTTTGCGCGAGCAGCAGGCCGGCTTCGGCGCCGAAAGTGAGGTCGCCGGGGTCGTAGTGCACGACGCGGTTGAGGCGGGCAAGCGAGACGGCGACGTCGGCGGCCTGCGGAGGATTGCCCAGCGGCAAGTAGGCGCCGCTCGTCAC
>CAYTXK010000208.1:0-1853 GCA_964441645.1 uncultured Acidobacteriota bacterium | reverse complement strand
GTGCCCAGCGCACAATCTCCACGAGCTCGTTAGTATCGGCCGGCTCGACGACCGCGGCGGGCGTGACGCCGTCGACGCGGAAGCGCTCGCGCGCCGCCGCCTCGGTTGCCAGCGGGGCCGTCACTACCGAGCGCAGGCTTTCGAGTTGGTCCGTGGCGACCGGCATTTCAGGAAGCGACCTGCGGCAAAGGCTTCACCCGAATCTCGCCGCACGACTTGGTCAGCGGAAACATTTTGGCGGGGTTCAAGCGCCCGTCGGGATTGAACACCTGTTTTACCTTGGCCATGGCGTCGAGGTCGTCATCGGAGAAGAGCAACGGCATCAGGTTCTGCTTTTCCATGCCGACGCCGTGCTCGCCGGTGATGGAGCCGCCGCGCTCGACGCAGAACTTCATCATCTCGTTCGAGGCGGCCACCACGCGCGCGTACTGCTCGCGGTCGCGGGCGTCGAAGAGAATCAGCGGATGCAGGTTGCCGTCGCCGGCGTGGAAGACGTTGCCGACCTGGAAACCGTGGCGGGCGCCGATTTCGATGACGGCGCGCAGAGTTTCCGGCAGCTTGGTGCGCGGGATGACACCGTCCTGCACGTAGTAGTTCGCCGACAGCCGCCCCATGGCCCCGAAGGCGTTCTTCCGGCCCGCCCAGAGTTTTTCCCGTTCGGCTTCGCTGCGCGCCCGGCGGACCTCGCGGGCGCGGTGGTGGCGGCAGATTTCTTCAATATGTACTGCCTGTATTTCGACGGCTTCGCGCAACCCTTCGACCTCTATGAGAAGTACGGCGGCGGCGTCCACGGGGAAGCCGGCGTGGGTGGCGGCCTCCACGGCCCCCAGGCAGAACTGGTCGAGCATTTCGCAGGCGGCGGGGGTGATGCGGCGGGCGGTGAGCTCGGCGACACTTTCGGTGGCGTCGTCGACGGTCTCGAAAATGGCCAGCAGGGTCTTGACAGCTTCGGGCAGGCGCGAGAGCCGGACGACGATTTTGGTCACCAGGGCCAGCGTGCCTTCCGAGCCTACCAGCACGCCGGTCAAGTCGTAGCCGGGGGTGTCGAAGTGCTTGCCACCGACTTCGATCAGCTCGCCCGTGGGCAGGACGACCTCCAGGCCGAGCACGTGGTTAGTGGTGACGCCGTAAGCGAGCGTGTGCGGGCCGCCGGCGTTTTCCGAGACGTTGCCGCCGATGGTGCAGGCTTTCTGGCTGGAGGGGTCGGGGGCGAAGTAGTAGCCGTCGCCCTCGACGGCGCGGGTGAGGTCGAGGTTGACTAGGCCCGGCTCCACCACCGCGCGCAGGTTCTCCAGGTCCACACTCAGGATGCGCTTCATGCGGCTGAAGACGACCAGCACACCGCCCTTTGGAGCTAGCGCCCCGCCCGAGAGCCCCGTGCCGGCGCCGCGGCCGATGATGGGCAGGCCGTACTGAGTGGCGAGACGCACAACGCGGACGACGTCCTCGGTGCCGCGCGGAAAGACGACGGCGTCGGGGGCGGCGCGCTCGGAGGAGGCGTCGTACTCGTAGAGGAGCAGCTCTTCCGGGCGCCAGAGCACACCGTCGTCGCCGAGGTGTTTCCGGAGTTCTTTGATGAGCTTGGGGTTCACGCTGAAGTGCTATATTACCGCAGAGACGCTGAGAACGCAGAGAAGAACAGAGAAGGGTTGATGCCATTCCAACCTGGGCAGCGGGTGCGGTGCAACCTGGCAGGAATGCAGGTGCGGGAGGTTTTGTTCCACGCGGCGGTGACCGACGCGGTGGGGACGATAGTGAAGCAAACGTCCGCCGAGCCATCGAAGTATCTGGTCAAGCTGATGTTTTCCTTCCGGGGTGTGGATGAGGTCGAGGTGCCGGAAGAGCGCATCAAG
>CAYTXK010000207.1:0-4387 GCA_964441645.1 uncultured Acidobacteriota bacterium | reverse complement strand
ATGGGCACGCCCCCTCTGGAGCGCCCTTGGCGCTCCTCCTTCCGCATACGCGATCGCGTGCCGTCCTCGCAATGGGAGCGACAGGGAGACATGGGAGCGAAGGGGCGGGAAGCCAGACGGACGCTACATACGGCGCGTTGAGACTCCTCGCCCGAACCCCGGCCGTTGACGTTGCCGAACAACTCGGATTCACCTATCTCCATGACGCCGGTGCAGCAGTGAGCGACGAGATTCTCGATCAGCATCCCGTGGCCGATCTGCTCGACGCGCTGATCGCTACCCCGGGACCCGACGACTCGTTCACCGCGACGGCGCCCGACTGGTTTGGCGACCGGGTCTTCGGCGGCGTGGTCATCGGGCAAGCCCTGAGCGCCGCGTGCCAGACGGTCGACCCCCCGAAAATTGCGCATTCCGCCCACGCGACGTTTCTCGGCGCCCTGGTGTGGCTGCCCACGTCGGCCCAGCCGCCCCCTGAGGCCAAGCCGGAGGTCCTGATTCCGCGCGTTGAGCGCCCCCCCACCCTCGAAGATTTTCTGGGGATGGAGCCGAACGGCGAGTGGACCGGGAAGGTGGCCAAGCTCGAAGGCTACATCCAAACGGTGCCGCGCGACGGCGAGCCCGCCAGCCAGCGCACCGACACTTACCTGGGCTACGACCAGGAAAACCTCTACATCGTCTTCGTCTGCTTCGACAACGAACCGAAAAAGGTGCGGGCCCGCATGGTGCGCCGCGAAGACGTCTTCGGCGACGACATTGTGCTCGTCCACCTCGACACTTTCTTCGACCGCCGCCGCTCCTACGTTTTCATCACCAACCCCTTCGGCATTCAGCTCGACGGCCTGTGGACGGAGGGCAGCGGCTTCAATTTTTCTTTCGACACCATTTGGAAGTCGCGCGGGCAGTTGACCCCGCAGGGCTTCGTAGTCTGGATGGCGATTCCCTTCAAGAGCCTACGCTTTCCCGCCAGCGGACAGCAGACCTGGGGAATCTTGCTGGCCCGCGACATCATCCGCAACAACGAGTCTTCCTTCTGGCCCCACTTGTCCAGCAAGGTCGAAGGGCGTCTGAACCAGCAGGCCACTCTGCGCGGGCTGGAGAACATTTCGCCGGGGCGGAACATGCAGTTCATTCCCTATGGCTCCTTCCGCTCCTTCCGCGCCGTGGACGCGCGCGACCCGGCGGCGCCGCGCTTTGTGGAAGACGGCGCCGACCCCGACGCCGGCCTCGACGCCAAGTTCGTTTTCAAGGACAGCCTGGTGCTCGACGTCACCGCCAACCCCGACTTCGCCCAGGTGGAGTCCGACGAGCCCCAGGTGACCGTGAACCAGCGCTTCGAGGTGTTCTTTCCCGAAAAGCGGCCTTTTTTTCTCGAAAACTCCAGCTACTTCCAAACGCCGATTAATCTGCTCTTCACCCGGCGCATCGCCGACCCGCAGTTCGGTGTGCGCCTCACCGGCAAGCTCGGGCCCTACCAGCTCGGCGCCCTCCTCATGGACGACCAGTCGCCCGGCCGAAGCGTCCCGCCGGGCGACCCTCTCCACGGCAAGCGCGCGCTGTTCGGAATTGTACGGGGCAGCTTCGATCTCTTCAGGGAATCAATCCTGGGTTTCATGTACACCGACCGGGAATTCGAAGACACCTACAACCGCTTGGGCGGCGTCGATGGCCGCTTGAAACTGAGCCCCAATTGGATAGCGCGTTTCCAGGGCCTGACCAGTTGGACGCGCAACGACGACGGCACCGAGCAGGCCGGCCCGGCCTACCTGGCGCGGCTGGCGCACATCGGCCGGCACCTTATCCTCCAGAGTGAGTACAACGACCGCAGTCCCGGCTTTGTGACCCTGCCGGGGTTCGTCCCCCGCACCGACATCCGGCACTTCCAGCAGGAAGTGGAGTACATCTTTCGGCCCGAAGGCAAGTACGTGATCTCGTGGGGACCGGAGTCGAATACGGAAATTGTCTACGACCACAACGGCACCCGCCTCGACCTCACCCAGGACACCAGCCTGGATATTCAGTTCGCCGGCAATACCTTTGTGTTCCTCGGCTACAACTGGGACCGCGAACGGCTCCGCCCCGTAGACTTCGACGTCTTGACGCAAGACCGCGACTTCCAGCGCAACCGCAAGGTCATCGGAGTGGACTCCGCCTATTTCCGTTCGGTGAGCTTTTTTGCGAGATATGAATGGGGCACGCGCATCAACTTCGTTCCCGCGCTCGGCGAGGAGCCAGAGCTGGCTGACCTCACCGGCGCCGTACTGGAACTCACCTGGCGGCCCTTGACTCGCCTGCGCATCGAAAACAGCTTCCTTCACAACCGCCTGACCCACCGCGGCACGGGCGAAAATATCTTCAACAACCACATCATCCGCTCCAAGTGGAACTGGCAGTTCACCCGCGAGCTCTCCCTGCGCGTCATCCTCCAGTACAACGCTGTCCTGGCCAATCCTGCCCACACGGCGCTCGTGACCACCAAGAACATCAACGCCGACTTCCTGGTCACCTACCTGATCAACCCCTGGACGGCGCTTTACGTCGGCTACAACGGCAACGCCCAGAACCTCGACCCCAACCTGGCCGTCTGCCAGGGTCCGGGCTCCAGCCGCCCCGGCTGTCCCGCGCTGGCCGATGGCGGCTTCTCCATTCTTCGCTCGCGCGGCCGCTACATCAACGACGCCAAGCAGTTCTTCGTCAAGTTTTCCTACCTGATTCGCTTTTAGGCGGTTGACTTCCGGCCGCGCGCCGCCTAGCATTTCCGCCAGGAGCAGCGGCCATGAGCGATCTCGGCGCACCGGGGATGGATCGGCGGGAAACCCACCGGCCACGCTTCTACGCCCCGGTCGAGATTGAGGTCGGCGGCCAGAAGCTCAAGACCCGCTCGCAAGACCTCAGCCAGGAAGGGATGCTGGTCGAGACCCAGGAACCCCTGCTCGAGGGGACCGAGTTCCGCGCCCGCATCTTCATCGCCGACGTGGACCCCATCGAGGCCGACTGCGTGGTCAAGCGGCACGTCCCGGGTGTGGGCATGGGGGTCGAGTTCGTGCAGATGTCGCCTGCCGACCGGGTGCAGTTGCGCAAGCTGCTGGCCGGCCTCCCCCACTAACCCCGCATCTTTTTCCGCCTTCCCATCATCAGTTATCTCATGATGAAGATTATTCCCAGCGCCGAGCGCTATCACTTCGAAACCGACTGGCTCTCCACCTACTGGCACTTTTCCTTCGACCACTACTACGATCCGCAGAACGTCAGCTTCGGCCCGCTGCGCGTCTTCAACGACGACAGCATTCGCCCCGCCGGCGGCTTCCCCCTGCACAGCCACCGCGAAATGGAAATCCTGACCTATGTGATTGAGGGGCAGCTCGAGCACCAGGACAGTCTCGGCAATCGCGGCGTCATCGGCCCGGGCGAGTTGCAGCGCATGAGCGCGGGGAAGGGAATTCGTCATTCCGAATACAACGCCTCCAAAACCGAGCCGGTGCATCTGCTCCAGTTCTGGATTGAGCCGGCGGTGCGCGGCCTGGAGCCCTCCTGGGAGCAGCGTCAGTTCAGTCGCGCCGAGCGGGGCGGGCGCCTGTTGCTCGTGGCCTCTGGCCAGCCCCAGGATGGCGCACTACAGATCCACCAGGACGCCAGCGTCTACGTGGCTTCGCTGGAGAAGGGTGACAAAGTCGCGCACGAGCTGGCGCCCGGCCGCCGCGCCTACCTCTTTGTAATTTCCGGCGGCGCGACGCTCAACGCCCAGCCGCTGGCCGCCGGCGACCAGGCCCGCCTCACCGACGAGAAAAAGCTGAGTCTGTCGGCCGCCAACCCCACTGAGTTGCTCTTGGTGGATTTACCCTGAAGTTCATAGCCCGGAGTAAGTCTGCCGCTTGAGGAAGCGCCCCGCGCCCGCCTTGCCGGCGAACTTCCCCTTGTCAATCACCAGGCGCCCGCCGGCCAGCACCTGCCGCGGCACGCCCTTCACTTTGATCCCCTCGAACATCGAGTAGTCCACCCGCATGTGGTGCGTCTTGGCGCTGAGCGTTTCTTCTTTGTCCGGGTCCCAGACGACGATGTCGGCGTCGGCGCCGACGGCAATCGTTCCCTTGCGGGGATACAGCCCGAACAGCTTGGCCGGCGTAGTCGAAACCAGCTCGACAAAGCGGCTGGGCGAAAAGCGTTTACCGTGCACGCCGCCCGTGAACACCAGGCTCAAGCGGTGCTCGATCCCCGGTCCGCCGTTGGGAATCTTGGTGAAGTCATCCTTGCCCATTTCCTTCTGCTCCTTGTAGCAGAAGGGGCAGTGGTCGGTGGAAACCACTTGCAGGTGGTCGGCCGCCAGTCCGGCCCAGAGTTTTTCCTGGTGCCACTTTTCGCGCAGCGGCGGGGTGAAGACGTACTTCGCGCC
>CAYTXK010000206.1:0-4388 GCA_964441645.1 uncultured Acidobacteriota bacterium | reverse complement strand
GGAGCGCATAGGCGTCGCGCACGACGCGATGGAGCGCGGGCTCGGGCAACCCGATGCTGGGGACGATTTCCTCCTCGGGCTTATACTCGCCACCCATCGCCCTGCCGGACCCGCCCACGGTTACCGTGCGAGCGACGAGCGCCGCCGATGCGCTCCGCTTCGCCAACGTCGCCGTCAATCTTTCAAGCCCGCTCGAGGACTGGCCGAAGTACCGCCGCGACCTCTCCAACACCGGCCGCAGCCTGGAAAGCGCCATCAGCTCGCGCAACGTGGCTCGTCTAGATTTGAAATGGCAATTCGACACCGGCGCCAAAATCAGCGGCTCGCCGGCCGTGGCCACCGCGGGAGGCATCCGGACGGTTTACATCGGCAACTGGGCAGGCGATCTTGTGGCGGTCAACGCCGACAGCGGCGCTCAGCGGTGGAGGTTCACCATCGAAAAAGTCGGCACGGTCTGCACAACCACGGCGCGCTGCCGCATTGCGTCGTCGCCCGCGGTCGCGAACGGCATCGTCTACTTCGGAACCGAGACCGGTCACGTCTACGCCTTGAACGCGGCCACCGGCGCGCTTGTCTGGCGGCGGCAGCTCGGCGACCCCGACCAGGGTTACGAAATCTGGTCGTCGCCCGCGGTGCACAGCGGGAGGGTCTATGTCGGAGTGGCCTCGCATGAGGCCGACCCCTGCGTGATAGGGCGCGTCGACGCTCTCGACGCGGCCACCGGCGCCCCGGGGTGGAGCTTCGAGACTATTGATCAGAACACATGCCCGAGCGGCGTCTGCCTCGGCGCGGGCGTGTGGTCTTCGCCCGCCATTGATACCCAGTTCAACACCCTCTACATCGGCACCGGCAACGCTGGCCGCGGCTGCGTCCCCAACACCTTCAATGCCACGCTCTACCCCGACGGCTTGCTGGCGCTCGATCCCGCAACCGGGACGATCAAGAGTTTTTTCCAGACTTTTCCTAACGACCTCAACGATGAGGGCGACATCGGAGCCTCGCCGGCGCTGCACGAGACCCGCGAGGTGAACCAATGCACCGCCACCGACACGCTTTCGCCGTGGGTGAGCGTGCCCACCAAGGACAGCAAGGTGTACACCTGGCCGCGGGGCGCCAGCGGGCTGCTCGGCGGCCCCTCAAGCGTGACGCTCAGTGCCCGCGACGCCATCGCCTCGCCCGCCGTCATGCCGGTCAGGCAGGCGCAGTCGTGTGGCGCCGGCGGCCTGGAGACGATTCTGACCCGGAATGACATCTTTGTGCCCACCTTCAACGGGCTCCTGTTCGGCGTGCGGCAGGAGATCGACGGCACGATCGCCATTCGCTGGCAGACGCTGGTGCTGGCCTGCGCCCCCTCGAACCCCTGCCCGTTGTTTTCCGCCCCGGCGACTATGACCGACCTGGTTTTCTTTGGCGGCGGCGAAGGGAATATTCACGCCGCCACCGTGGACGGGCAGCTGGTGTGGGAATTCGGGACGCTCGGCCTGGTGGCCTCCGGGCCCGCCATCTCCCACAACACCGTTTACTTCGGTTCCTTCGACGGTGTACTTTACGCCGTTTCGATAGACGGCCAATGATGAAGCAATCGCGGCGCTCGTTTCTCCAATGGTGCGCTGCCTGGGGCGCGGCACTCGGCGCCCTTCCCGTGGTCAAATCCTTCTTTCCCGCGGAAGTGCGTGCGCAGGCGGGGCGCATCAAGAAACCACGCGTAGCCGTCGTCGGGGCGGGAGCGTTTGGCGGCTGGACGGCGCTGCACTTGCTACGCCGGGGAGCGCAGGTGACGCTGCTCGACGCCTGGGGGCCGGGCAACTCGCGGGCCAGCTCGGGCGGGGAGACGCGAGTGATTCGCGCCACCTATGGCCCGGACAAAATCTACGTCGAGATGGTGGCGCGCGCGCTCGTGCTCTGGCGAGAAAACGAGAAGCGCTGGCAGCGCCCGCTCTACCACCGCACCGGCGTGCTGTGGATGGCAGGCGCGAACGACCAGTACGAAAAGGCGGCGCTGCCGCTGCTGCGCGCCGCGGGCCTCGCCTTCGAAGAGTTGAGCGCGGCCGAGCTGGCGAAGCGTTACCCGCAGGTGAACTTCGAGCAGGTTAAGTGGGGGATCGTCGAAAAGGACGCCGGCTACCTGACGGCGCGGCGGGCCTGCGAGGCGGTGCTCGAGGGCTTCCTGGCCGAAGGCGGCGACTACCGACAACAAGCCGCGGAGCCGGCCGAGCTCGCCGGCGGGGAACTGCACCGGCTGAAGCTCTCCGATGGAACCACGCTGGTCGCCGACCAGTACGTCTTCGCCTGCGGGCCGTGGCTAGGCAAGCTCTTTCCCGACTTGCTGGGCGCGCTGATTCAGCCTACGCGCCAGGAGGTGTTTTTCTTCGGCACGCCGGCGGGTGACGCGCGCTTTTCGGAAGAAAACTTTCCGGCCTGGATTGACAACGGAGAGCGCACTTTCTACGGCATTCCCGGCAACCAGTGGCGCGGCTTCAAGCTGGCCGACGATACGCGCGGGCTGGCCTTTGACCCCACGGCCGGCGAGCGAGTGATGAGCGCCGAAGGTCTGCGAGCTGCCCGCGACTACCTGGGGTTCCGTTTCCCGGCCCTCAAGGGCGCGCCGCTGCTCGAAGCTCGCATCTGCCAGTACGAGAACTCGCCCGACCATCACTTTATCCTTGACCGCCACCCGCAGGCCGCAAACCTGTGGCTGGTGGGCGGCGGCTCCGGGCACGGCTTCAAGCACGGGCCGGCGCTGGGGGAGAAAGTGGCGGAGCTGGTGCTGGGAGAGAAATCCCCGGAGGCGTTCTTTTCTTTAGCGCGCTTTGCCCGTCCGGCAGCGCGCTGAAGTCGAAAGGTTACCGTTCGATTTCGAGCTCGGTCTCGCTCTTCGGCTTGCTTTCTTTCTTTACCGGTGGCGGTTCTTCTTTCGACGGCGTCGCCAATTCGCGAATAACTCCGCTCCTTTCGGTTGCATTTCTGAATTGGCTGAGGTAGGGTCGCTGTCAACACGCTCGCGCTTCGAAAGACAACCATGAGAGGCGCAACAGCGCTTTTTGCCGGGACGAAGGTTATCAGGGTCGTTCTGCGCGTCACGCTACTCATGGGCTTTCTGATGCTGGGCACGGCGCAGGCCCAAATCACCATTCGAGTGCCGGCCGACGTCTCTACCATCCAGGGGGCCATTAACGTAGCCATCAACGGCGACACTGTGCTGGTGGCGCCCGGCACGTACGTCGAGAACCTCAACTTTTTCGGCAAGGCCATCACGGTCGAGAGCGAGGCGGGCCCCGAGGTCACCATCATTGACGGCAACCAGAGCGGCACCACGGTACTCATGGGACCCGGTGGCGCGCTACTTGGCTTTACCATTACCGGAGGATTCGCCACTTTTGGCGCAGGAATGGCAGTCAGTGGATCAGGCAGCCTCATCAAAGACAACATTTTTGACGGGAACAACGAAAGTTCGGGAGGTTTCGGGGCGGCCATTGGAGGCAATGGCGCGTCCCCCACGATTGAGCAAAACGTCTTCCGGAACAACAGCTGCGACAACCAATTTTTGGCGGGAGTTGTGAGCTTTGTGAACACTTCCTCCCCGCGAATCTTCAATAACCTCTTTGTGGATAATCCCTGTCGAGCCATCAACATGACCCTGCCTGTGGGGAGTCAACCCGAGGTCTTCAATAACACAATGGTTCGGAATAGGACTGGGGTGCGGGTTGACAGACGAATAAACACCTCCGCCCAGATTTATCGGAATAATCTGATCGTGGCCAACGAGATTGGCTTGGAAGTCGAATTTGGAACGGAAGCGGAGAACCCGACGTGGGAAAACAACTTGGTGTTCAACAACGGTACTGACTATGGCGGCATTCAGAACCAAACGGGGATTTCGAGCAATGTGTCTGCCGATCCGCTCCTCACAGATCTGGAGTTTGGCAATTTTCACCTCCTGCCAGGTTCGCCTGCGATTGATGCGGGTACCAACACCCACCCCAACTTACCCCCGACTGACATCGACGGGGATGCGCGCGTCTTTGACGGCAACGGGGACTCCACGGCTGTGATCGACATAGGTGCGGATGAGTTCGGCTTCACTGACTTGACCCTGTCGGCCACGGGCCTCAACTTCGGCGATCAGACGCTCAACACCAGCAGCACGCCCCAATCGGTCACAGTCACCAACACGGGGGCCGTGGCGCTACACCTGCGAGTCGAGGCAAGTGGTGATTTTTCCGTTTTCTCCACGTGCCGCACCCCGGATGGAATCGCCCCCGCAGACAGCTGCCAAGTGGAGGTTACCTTTACGCTCACAGCGACGGGACCTCGCGACAGCACAGCAACGCTTACAAGCAACGCCAACGGTAGCCCTCACCTCATCGCCCTTTCCTGCCACTGAATCA
>CAYTXK010000205.1:0-4394 GCA_964441645.1 uncultured Acidobacteriota bacterium | reverse complement strand
CCGGCGCTCAACCCGCTCATCAAGGTGATGAACCTGGTGGCGATTCTGGTGGCGCCCTTTGCCATTCGCGAGCTCGGCTGGGGCGTGCGCGGCCCCATCATTGCCGTTTGCGTTCTGCTGCTGGCGCTGGCGGTCTGGTTCAGCAAGCGCGGCGGCATCCAGGGGATCGAACCTGCTCCGGCTCCCGCGCCTGCCAACCCTCACCGCGATTAGCGAATGGCCGCCGACGGTGGCGCGCCGCTCAGGGCAAGCGCGTGCGTTTGTAGATGGCGCTGGCGCGCTGCTCTATCTCTCGCACGAACTGCCGCAAGTGGGTGAGCTGCTTTTTCGACGGGTTGGCGTCCAGAGATTTGCGCAAACCGCGAGCGTCGTCGCGGATCTCCCCCGACAATTCCACTACCGGAACGGAAAGGAAGTTCTCGCTCGCCCCATGCACGGCCTCCCCGAGTTTCCGGGCTTTTTCGTCCAGTAAGCGGGTCTGCTCGATCACACCGGCGGGCAGGAAATCGTGGGCGTGGTTGGCGGCTTCGAAGTACAGGTTGCGGGTCAGCACCAGGAGGCGCTCGGAATCCTTTTGCACTTTGGCGTGTTCGCCCTTGAGCCACTCGCGCAGAAACAGCGGCTCTCGCTTGGGTGGCAAGCTCTGGGCGCGGGCCGAGGGAGCCATCGCCAGCGCCGCCGCCCACACCAGCAGCGCCAGAAGGACGACTCCCGCGCGACGCTCTCCGCGGGCGGCCATAATCGCTTCATGATGGCAGAAAAAAGGGACGGGGAAAAGCCCCGCCGCTTGACGCCGTCAGAGGCGGTTTGACCCCTTGCGCGAGCGAATGCTAGGATAGCGCTTCAGCGGCCGCGTGCAGGCGCGGCCGGGGCGTCACTCTCAGCGTTTCATTCGAGTCAAAGGAATGCGATCGCCTTCGCGCATCGTCGCCTTCGTGATGGCAGGCGGGCGCGGCGAGCGGCTCGAGCCGCTCACGCGCCACCGCACCAAACCGGCCGTGTCGTTCGGGGGCCGCTACCGCATCATTGATTTTGTGCTCAGCAACCTGGTCAACTCCGGCATCACCGCCATCTACGTGCTCACCCAGTACAAAGCCCAGTCGGTGCTGGAGCACATCCAGTACGCCTGGATGAACCGCGTGGCTGGCCGCGACAGCTTCATCAGCGTGGTGCCGGCGCAGATGCAGATCAGCCCCCGCTGGTACCGCGGCACCGCCGACGCCATTTACCAGAACCTGAACCTGCTGCACGGCTTCGACCCGGATGTGGTGGTGGTCTTCGGCGCCGACCACATCTACAAAATGAACATCCGGCAAATGGTGGAGTTTCACCTCGAGAGCGGCGCGCGCGCCACGGCGGCCTGCCTGGCAGTGCCGCGCGCGGCGGCCAGCAACTTCGGGGTGATGGAAGTGGATGAACACGGCAAAATCAAACGCTTCCTCGAAAAGCCGGCTGACCCCCCCGCGATGCCTTCGAACGCAGAGATGACGCTGGTCTCGATGGGCAACTACGTCTTCGAGCCCGGGGCCCTGCTCGAAGCGCTGCGGGCCGATGCCGCCCGCGCCGACTCCAGCCACGATTTCGGCCAGGACATTTTCCCCGCCCTGACCCAGGACGGCCTGGCCTTCGCCTACGACTTCGGCCAGAACCGCATCCCGGGCAGCTTCACCCAGGAGGAGCTGGGCTACTGGCGCGATGTGGGCACCCTGGAGGCTTACTTCGAAGCCAACCTCGACCTGAAAAACGTCCAGCCGCAGCTCAACCTCTACAACTGGAAGTGGCCGATCATGACCGCCCACTTCAACGACCCGCCGGCGAAATTCGCGTTCGACGACCCCCACCGGCGCGGCGCCTCCGTGCAGTCCATCGTCTCGCCCGGCTGCATTCTGGCGGGCGGCTACGTGAAGGACTCGGTGCTGGGCCGCAACGTTTTCGTGGACGCCGGCAGCGAAGTGCTGGAGTCGATTGTGCTCGACAACGTCTACATCGGCCCGGGCGTGCATGTGCGCCGCGCCATCATCGATAAAAACGTGCACATCGAGGCGGGCGACGCGGTCGGCTACGACCTGGACCGCGACCGGGAGCGCTACCACGTCTCCGAGACCGGCCTGGTGGTCATCCCCAAGGCGCCCGACACGCCCGAAACCCGCGAGCGCAACCTCTAGACGCGGGCCAGAGGTCCGCCCCGAGGACTGCGCTAGGCGGCCTGTTCGACCACCCGCAGAACCATGTGGTCGCTGGCAGCGGCAAAGCCGGTTGGCCCATCGCCGTTCGGCTCGACTCGCACCACCTGACCGTGCGCTTCCATCAACCAAGTGGGTGCCAGCTCGGACAGCGGCGGAAGGAAAGCCTCGAGGCCGATCTTCGTGCCGGGCGGCGGACACCGGGGCGAGAGGAGGAACACTCCCTCGGGGCTCAGGTCGCGCGTATAACCGCGCGCTCGCCGACGGTTGCCCTGCTCATCCCGCCAGGAGAAAACCACCGGCACCTTCAGCCGGATTCGGGGGAACTTCCGTGACTGAAATGACATCCTCGGGCTCCCGGGCCGTCTAGTGCACAACGGCGGTTTGACGAAGGCCGCGGGCGGCACAGCTGGGTTTCCAGCGTGGGGGGCGGAGAGTCCTGCTGTGCCGCCCTGGCCAAAACGCTAACTTCCCTCACCGATCATCAACAAGGAAAAAGGGAATCTGAGAAACAGCGTCGGTCCGCGGCAGCCTGGGAGGGAGGATGAAAGAAGATTGATGACAGCCGTATTTCTTTGCCAGGCCTGGCGGAAGATCGCAACTACCCCAACCGGTTTTCCGACCACGATTCCAGCCGGGTGGACGCTGCGTAGAACTGAACCTGTCGCCGTAAGAAACCACTCTTGTTGTGCGGAACCTGCGCGCACGATCGAAGCGCTCGGAATCAAAATCCCGCTGAGGAGCCACGATAACCACAGCCCTGCTTGCGGTTCTGCCCCTGGGGCCGCGTCCGCGAGCCAGCGCGGGCGCCGCGGCCAGAGTCAGCAGCATCAGCAACGCTGCCCCAGTTGTGAAAAGCCGTGCCCTCATCATCGACCTCTTGTTCTGGGATGCCGCGGCTATAGGGGCGCGTTGCCCTTTCCAGAAAGATTTATCAAGCCCCGACTCAGGGACACCAGCCTGCCCTGAGCCCCGAAGGGTCGGGGTCGAAGGGTGGGTTTCGTAGTGCGGTGGGGTGCGTTTAGAGTGTCCGCCGCCGCCGGCCGTGGCGGTTGGATTCAACCGTCACCGGCCCGTTCACGGTGTAGAGTCGCACCGTCGCGGGCGCTTCGCCGAATTGGATGCGGCGAGCGCGGTCGTCCCAGGTCCGTTGCGCCGGGCCGCACACATCGGCATCGCAGTGCATCGGCGAGTAGCCGGAACCCTCCACCAGAACGCCCGACTGGTAGCCGGCGGGCAAGCGCACAGTTATCGGGCCATTTTCGGTGCGCCCTTCGAGGCCTTGGCCCTCCCAACGGCTGCCGGTGAGTTCCACCGTGATGGGGCCATTCTGCGCCTGCAAGCGCAAGTTGCCGCCGCTGTCTTCGAAGCTGATGGGGCCGTTTTCGGCCTTCGCCTGGAACTCGCCCCGGAACTGCGCCGCCGAGATGGGGCCGTTGACACTCTCGGCCGAAATCTTGCCGGAAAAGTTGTAGACGCTAACAGGCCCGTTGGTGGTCTCTAGCTCTAGGGAGGAATCCTTGGGGGCGCGGATAATCAAAGCTGCCCAGGAGTCCTCATCCGTCCCTTCGACCCTCAACTGGCCGGCCTCGCGGCGGAGGGCGAGCTCGCGCAGACGCTCCTCAGCGCCCGCTCCGGGCCGCACCGCTTTGCAGGCCAGAACAGAGAACTCTACGGCCTCGCTCCCCTGCACGTAAATACCGCCGTGGGTCCCGACCTCGACGTGCAGCGGCCGGGCGGACACCGGAATCGTCAACTGTTCCTGGGCGCGCGCGGCCGGCTGGCCGTCGTAGAGCACTTTGATGTCGTCGCAGCTTTCAATCTGGGTGTCATCGTTCGTTGACACTGTCAGTCCGCGGTGCCCGTGGCTGCCGGCGGATACCGACAGCGTCAGAACCGCTGCCCCAACAGCCAGAAAAATCGAAATCAGTAGGTTTCTCTTCATGGCGCTCCTCAGCATTTCTCGCTCGTTTTCCCTTCGGGTGATTCTCTATCTGTCCTTTTAGACGCTTCGGGGCCCACAAGGTGAGCAGAGGTGTGGCTTCGGCTGGAGCCTAGCTGGGCGAAATTGGAGGCGCGGTGGGAGCAGTTCATCCCGAGCGCAGCCGAGGGATCCACGAGTGGGGAGCCCTTCGACTCGTCCCGACCTTGTCGGGACTCGCTCACAATCTCTGCGGGATTGGAGGCGCGGGTGGGATTCGAACCCACGAA
>CAYTXK010000204.1:0-4397 GCA_964441645.1 uncultured Acidobacteriota bacterium | reverse complement strand
TGGTGCGCAACGCCACCGAGGGGTTGAACTACGTCGCCAACGGCATTGACCTCATCGCCGGCGACGAAGTCCTCACCACCGACGAGGAGCACCCCAGCGGGCTCAACCCTTGGAAGCTCAAGGCCAAGCGCTACGGCATCGCGGTTGTGCAGGTGACGCTGCCCAAGCCGCCGCAGTCGAAGCAGCAGATTCTCGACCTCCTGGAGCAGGCGCGCACCCCGCGCACCCGCGTGGTGATGGTGAGCCACGTGACCAGCACCACGGGTTGCGTGATGCCGGTGCGCGACATCTGCGCCTGGGCGCGCCAGCACGGGCTGCTCAGCCTGGTGGACGGCGCGCACGCCGTAGGGATGATTCCCATCCGCGTAAAAGAAATCGGCTGCGACTTCTATGTCTCCAGTCCCCACAAGTGGCTGCTGTCCCCCAAGGGCTGCGGCCTGCTCTACGTGCGCGACGAAGTCTGCGACCGCCTGTGGAACACCATCGCCACCGGCGACTGGGACAACCCCGCCATTCGCGCCGGGCGCCTGCAACAGTTCGGCAGCTCGAACGTCAGCATCTTGGCGGGACTGAAGGCGGCGATGGATTTATGGTGGGCACTCGGGCCGCAGCGCATCGAGCGGCGCATCCGCCAGTTGCACGCCTATATGAAGCAGCAGGTGGCCACGTTGCCGGGAGCCGTGATTCAGTCAGCGCCGGGGGAAGAGTTCACCGGCGGCATCCTGGCCGCCGATTTCCCCGGGCTCGACCGCATGAAGCTCCAGCAATGGATTTACGCCAACCACCGCATCCGCATCCGGGGAACTTCGCCCAGCCGTATGCGGCTCTCCACCCACATCTACCACAGCGTTGCCGAGCTCGACCGCTTCCTCAATATCGTCAACGACTACCTGAAGCAGCCCGCCGCCTGGACGCCCCCGCCCGCGGATCAGCGTTTCAGCGCTTGTTAAGGTTCGTGCTCCCGAAGCTCAGTTTCTCTAGAGCCTGCCGGGCAGCCGCGTCCTTTTCGGCGTGCGGGCGGAGAACCGCCTTTGCTTTTTCAGGGTCGTCTGGAGCCACCAGTTCCGCTAGAGCAATCGCTGCCTCAGGGAACAGCTCAGCGGGTCCCTCAAGAATCCGGCGGGCGCGCTCCGGGTCCTGCTGAGCCAATTGCTGAGAGACCTCGATTAGCTCGTTGGCATGGGGTTGAACCGCCCGGTAGGCATAGTCATCCCGGAGCCGGCGCGCTTGCTCGGGATTCTGGGGCTTAAGCTGCTCGGCCAACTGCAGGGCTGCGCTCCTTTCCTCGAGGAAATTCGCCGCTGGCCCAAAGATGGCATAGACCTCTGCGATGAGAAATACCACTCCCAAAGCGAGACCCCACCAGGATGTGAAAACTTCTCGAGGAGCCACCCATGAGAGCACAGAAAGGAAGACGACGTCCGCTAGCACAACGGTGCTCACCACGAACAGCAGAAAGGACCACCCCAAGCGGAAGGATTCCCGGCGGAAGAACTTGCTGACGTCGTCTCCCTCCCACCACTTCCACAAGCCGTACAGCACGGCATAGATCGCCAGGACTAAACCCAGCAGGACCAGGACGCCGAGTTCTGTTGTGTGAGCTTGCAGTAATGCTAGGAGTTGCTGACCGGTCTCGGCCGTAAGCGGCAGGGCCGCCGTGACTTCCTCGGTCACCCATGACAGGACCAACAGCAGCAATCCGCCCAAGCCAACCAAACTCTTGCGGAAAGCCAAAGGCAATACGACCAGAGCAATTCCCGCCAGAACTCGAGCCGCTGCCAGCCAGCGAACCCGCCAGCGGCGGCGCAGTCGCGCCAGCAGCAACCACTCAGTGTCACCGGGCTGCACGTTGTCGAGCGCCAGGCCTGCCAACTTGCCTACAGCGCAGGCTACCGCGCTGACGAACGCATCCGGGTTCTTCCAATACGAGTTGTGGTCGCGCAGAACCGCGCAGCGGTTGTGGACTTCGACGGAGTTGCCTCTGAGGTAGGGTGGTGTCTTGTCTTCGTCGTACAGCGGACCGTTCGGCACCGGGTCGAGTGAGGCGTAGTAATCCACCCAGGGCAAGGCCACTCCAAAGCGGCTGGCCGGGTTGAAGTCATCCTCCTTGAAGGCAGGGCTTTTGGCGGTGATGCTCACCCCTATGACCCACAAGAGGTAGCCGGCAATGAGTGCCAGCCATCCCCGAACGGCAGGATCCAAGTTACCAATGCTCAGAACGCCAAACCACATGAGTAGAGGGCCCCAGAGCATTACGAGGCCGCCAATCAGGCCCAACCAGGCGCTCTTGATCAGGCCGGAGTTCTGCGCCCAGCGCAATTCTTCGAGTTTGTTGAGACCCGAGCCAAAGGTAAACAGCAAGCAGTTGTCTTTCGTCAGCCCGAGGGGCAGGCCGCGCCGCAAAGCCTCGTGCGTAACCGCGGCGCCCTGCGAATGGGCCACGAGGGCGACGGCACGGCACTTCTTGGTCTCCAGGAGCCACTCCAGGTCGCGGATAACATGACTGGCGATGGCGGCGGCTTGGATAGGACTGGAAAGCAGGACGTAGCTGTCGCCTATCGTCGCCGCCAGCTTGCTCTGGACTTTCACGAGAAAGGCTCGGAGCTGCGGAATGGGCGGTATAGCCACGAGCAACAGCAAGGAAGCCAGAAGAAGAAGGGCGGCGGCGAAAAAGGGGGCTGAGAGCAGGAAGAGAGCGTCGACGCCGCACTCAATCACGCTCCATATGCGTCGGCCGGCCGTACCGGCGGTCTGAAAGCGCTTCACCGCGCGGCGGACTCGAGTGCCGTAATGCGATTGAATCGTCCACGGAACCACGCCAAAGCTCCACTTGACCAGTTCGAGATACCGCGGGGTGGCAAAGCATTCAGCCCACCAGGACTCCGCCAACAGCCAATAGGTTTCCTTCGTAGACCCGTCGGGGGTGGGGCCGCCTACTCTGAGCTCAGCACAGGGCCGCTCAGCCGAATCTTCAGGAGGGAGACGCAGCGAGGCGCGCACGGCGACGGGCCGTTCCTGGCCCGGCGAGTTCATCTCCGAGCACCAACGCTCAATCCACGCGCAGAGAGGATCGCCAAAGCGAATTAGCGTGTCCGCACGGGGTTGCTCGCCGATGCCGTGGACAAAGAGAATGCCCACGTCGTACTGGGCTCGACCCTCTGGCATAGTTCAGTAGAGTGCAGGGAATCGCAGGGCAATAGTTTGCTCTTCATCTTAGGGCGTCGCAGACAGTTGTCAAGCTGTACCCCGTACAGGTAGCAGTCCATCCGCGGGCCAGTGAGGCTCAGCGTTTCGTTCGGGATGGACTACCACATGCTTTACTTTCGCTTTCCGTTCGCCTACAATATGTAGTCCGGAAGTATGTTCAAGCCTACGAGGGGCTGCATTTTCTGCTTGACAGGGAATTACCCCCGGATTATAAGCAGCCACCAGCGGGCAATCCTCAGGGAGGATGGTTAGCTAGCAGCGCCGGGCCGAGGGTAACCCGTTCTTCCAAGCTTTGCAGGTAGGTGCGCATTCTAGGAGTGTCGGTCTTTTTCCGAGGGGGCGGTGATCCATGGGTGAACGGGAAGTCATTTCTGGCAGCGAGACCGCGCAAGCGGGATTGAAATTCCAGCGCTTTTTCACCAAGCCAGGAGTGCCTCCCTACGAGGGGATCCAGTGGGAGCGCCGCACCGCTTCCATCACCACCGAAAAAGGTGAGGTGATTTTCGAGCAGAAGGACGTGGAAGTCCCGTCCGACTGGTCGCAGACCGCCACCAACGTTGTGGCCTCCAAGTATTTCCACGGCCAGCGCGGCACGCCCGACCGGGAGACGAGCGTGCGACAGCTCGTGGGCCGCGTCGCCGACACCATGACCCAGTGGGGCTGGGAAAACAGCTACTTCGCCAGCGCCGAAGACCGCGACATCTTCCGCGATGAGCTGACCTTCATGCTGCTCCACCAGATGGTGGCCTTTAATTCCCCCGTCTGGTTCAACGTGGGCGTGAGCGGGCAGGCCAAGCCGCAGTGCTCCGCCTGCTTCATCAACTCCCTCCACGACTCCATGGATTCCATCATGAACCTGGCCAAGACCGAGGGGATGCTCTTCAAGTGGGGCTCGGGCACGGGGACGAACTTCTCCAGCCTGCGGGGCTCGATGGAGCCCCTCTCGGGCGGCGGCATCGCCTCCGGGCCGGTGAGCTTCATGCGCGGCTTTGATGCCTTCGCCGGGGTCATCAAGTCCGGCGGCAAGACCCGTCGGGCCGCCAAAATGGTCATTTTGAACGTGGACCACCCCGACATCGAGGAATTTGTCAACTGCAAGGCCAAGGAGGAGCGCAAGGCCTGGTCGCTGGTGGGCTTGGGCTACGACAGCTCGCTCGACGGCGAAGCCTATAGCTCCATCTTCTTCCAGA
>CAYTXK010000203.1:4225-4433 GCA_964441645.1 uncultured Acidobacteriota bacterium | reverse complement strand
CGAAAGCGTCCAGCGCCACGCGATTGGCGCGGTCGCCGATGGCGTGCAGAGTCACCTGGAAGCCGGCGGCGTCGCGCTCGATGACCATTTTCTTCAACTGCTCGGGGTCGTACATCAGAAGCCCGCGGTTGGCGGGGTCGGTGGCGAAAGGCTCGAGCATAGCGGCCGAGAGCGAGCCGCCGCTGCCGTCGGTGACTCCTTTGAGCGC
>CAYTXK010000203.1:2959-4215 GCA_964441645.1 uncultured Acidobacteriota bacterium | reverse complement strand
AGCCAGGGGTCGGTGGTGCCGCCCGCCTTGCGCATTTGTTCCAGGCGTTCGAGGGGGGCGTTGAAGGGGAGCCACTCGGTGACCCGCAGGGTCAGCTTCCCTTCTTCTTTAAGCTCGCGGAAGGCGAGGAAGTCTTCCCAGTCGGAGTTGTCTTGAATGGAGGTGATACCGAGGCGAGCCGCTTCGCGCATGGCCAGCAGCAAGCCGCGCTTGCGTTGCTCGCGCGTGGGGGGAGGAACCAGTCGGCCGATCAGGCCGACGGCGTTGTCTTTGAGCCAGCCGGTGGGTTCGCCGCTCGCGTCGTGGACAATTTCGCCGCCGTCGGGGCTGGCGGTGTCGCGGGTGATGCCGGCCAGCTTGAGGGCGAGCGAGTTGGCGACCGACGAATGGCCGTCCACGCGCTCGAAGAGCATGGGATGCTCGGTTGAAACCGCGTCGAGGTCGGCGCGGCTCGGCATGCGGTTTTCTTTCCACAAGGACTGGTCCCAGCCGCGGCCGACGACCCACTCGCCGGGCTTGAATTCGCTGAGCCGGGCGCGGATGCGCTGCTGGAATTCGCCCAGCGAGCGCGTGCCTTCCACGTTGACGCTGAGCAGGCCCAGGCCGCCGGAGCCGAAGTGCGTATGGGCGTCGTTGAAGCCGGGCATCACGAACTTGCCCTCCAAATCCACCACTTTTGTGCCCGTTCCCACCCAATGCTTGATTTCCTCCGCCGTGCCCACGGCGACAATCTTGCCCTGGGTGATGGCCAGGGCATCGACGCGGCCCAGGCGCGAGTCCACGGTGTAGATGGCGCCGTTGGTCAGCACCAGGTCGGCGCCGAGCGGGGGCTCGGCCCCCGCGGCGCCCAGTAAGAGAAGTGCCCCTGCGAGAAAACCTGCCAGCCATCCCGTCCGCGTCATTCTTCCACCCCCGCCAAAAGTGCCAGAGCCAGCAAGATGCGTTTCAAACCCAGTTCGCGCCCTTCGGGGACGTACCACTCCAGCAAAGAATGCGAAGCGCCGCTGCGCCCGCCGCCGCCCACGGCCACGCCTTCAATGCCGAGCGAGATGGGGATGTTGGCGTCGGTCGAAGAGCGCTGAATGTTGGTCTTGATGCCCAGGTGATTATCCACGGCGCTAAAGACTTCGAGAATGCGGGCGGTGGGAGGCAGCTCGCCGGCCGGGCGATGCCCGATGACCCGGCTTTCCACGGTGAGCTCGATGCCATTGGTCCGGGCGGCCGCGTTCTCTTCAGCCACGGCGTCGGCGACGGCC